>NZ_JASPIY010000060.1:0-218 GCF_030232085.1 Corynebacterium sp. MSK073
GCATTCAATGGCGCGTTTTGCTTTCTTCGCTCGTTGGGCAGCGCGCTTGTCTTCGATGTTGCAGATCATCAGCCACAGCGTCTTCAGTGCAGCAGTATCGTTCGGGAATTGCCCCCGGTTACGGGTAGCTTTACGCAGTTGGGCGTTGAGCGATTCGATGGAGTTGGTGGTGTAGAGCACTCGCCTGGCCGTTGGCGGGAACTGCAGAAACGGCACGA
>NZ_JASPIY010000061.1:0-212 GCF_030232085.1 Corynebacterium sp. MSK073
ATCCGTTCGGAATCATTCGCCGCTTGGGCTTTATCCTGCATGGCTTTTATACGCGCACGTTTGCCGGTGCCGTACTTCTTGACCCATGAATGCAGCGAGGCACGGTTGATACCGAGCTCGGCTGATGCTGAGTTCAGCGAGAGGTCCTCATTGTTCTCATAGAGGGCCACGGCATCGCGTTTGAACTGTTCGGAGTACCTGGACATGGTGGT
>NZ_JASPIY010000062.1:0-203 GCF_030232085.1 Corynebacterium sp. MSK073
ACAACCCCCGAACACCACGTGTGGGGATGATTGTTGGGTGGACTTGTTCGAAGCGAGTAAACAAAATGTACACATTCTTGTGTGTCGCGTCCACTATGCAGTATCTGACACAACACCACACACATTGTGGTGGGTAGTGTTCTTTTAGGTTTGTCGGTGGTTCATAGCTACAGGGAAACGCCCGGTCCCATTCCGAACCCGGA
>NZ_JASPIY010000006.1:0-165091 GCF_030232085.1 Corynebacterium sp. MSK073
AAAACCGGCTACCGGGCGGCTACCGCCACCCCGGTACCTGGTACCGCCTTACCGGTCCCTAAAACAAGCCCGCGTCACTTGAAGTCTTATGGTGATATTTTTGTCTATAAGGATCGTCATAGATAAATGGCGGGGTCCTGTGGATGCATGCTTGAGGGGCTTGCATCCACAGGGGCTAGCTAAAAGTCCTTTTTTACGTCGTGATTTGCTGCCTTGATTTTGTAATCATTAACAAAGGCGTCCAGCTTGTGATTGGGTCGTGGTGTGGGGTGTTCTGTCTGGTTTAGAATCTCCCGTGCTATCTGAGCGCTGAGACGCGGTGCTACTTCTGTGTGATGCAAGGTAAAATCTCCCGGTAGTGTGATGTGCATTACTTGAGGTAATTAGAATCTACATGAGCACTTTGGGTCCGGGTATCCTACAAAAGTTCTATATCTCGTTTCAGGAAGTGTGTTTTGAACAAACGAGTCGGTAGGATAAGCCACCATGCTGCCCAAGTCCCGCATCTTCTCCGTCCTCCTGCTCGGCCTCGGCGTTGCGCTGGTGGCCGCCGGAGTAGCGGCGCCGGCGTTTTTGGATTTCTCGCCGCGGCTGCCGTTGGAACTCAAAAACACCACGTGGACTCTTAAGGATGAGTTCGCGGATTCCCAAGTGGTCAATAAGGATGGAACGTCGCCTTATTCCGGGCCGATGACCTACCAGATCAATGCGGGCATCCAAGAGCCTTCGGATGAAGATACTGCGACGCTGCGCATAGGGGAGACGCGCCTGCGCGACGATGGCCAAGGACTCGATGATTTAAGCCAGGCGCAGGTGTGGACCTATCCCATTGACCGCCTGAGCGGTGAGGCAAAGGCAGAGGCCAGCCTGAGCCATACCTTGGCCAGCCCTGAGGAGAAGGTTGCTGTCGATGGGTACTGGCTAAAATTCCCGGCGGATGTGGAAAAGACGAATTACCCAGTCTTTGACCCCACCTTGCGCAAGGCAGTGGACGCGGTCTTTGAAGAGGAAACTGAAATAGATGGCCGTACGGTGTATCGGTATCACCAGGAAATCGAGCCAACAAACGTAGCGCAGCTTTATGCCGCCGATGGCAATACCACCTCTTTCCCCAAGGAAGATGGGGGACACGAACCTGGTTATTTGATGCACTCGGGCAGTACGGATTTCTACGTCGACCAAGCTACCGGCCTGGTGGTGGGCATGGACATGGATATCGATGACTACTACGCGGACCGAGAGGGCGTAGGCCGCGAGCAAGCATTCGTCTTTAATGGTTCCACCTCAGAGAAGTCCCGCGCGGCGCTACTCGATGAAGCGAAATCGTTCCCACGTAACCGCGTGGCGGAGATTGCGCGGTGGGCGGCACTGGGTATCGGTATCGTGTTCACCTTTATTGGAGTCATTGGGGCGCTGGGAATTTACGACCATAAAAACAAGCATGTGCGCCGACGCGGAAAGAAAAGCGCCAGCGAAATTACTAGCGAAAGTGCCAGATAAGAGTATTAAGCGCGGTTCGGGTTGCGGTGGAATGAGTTTTTAGTGGTACGGTGCTTGTGGTTGCCCCGCTAGATCTGGCGCAACATTATTGCCGCGTTGGCGCAGCGGCGAGCGAGAGCTTGCCCCCGAACGCGGAATGAAAAAAGCCTTAAGAGTGGTGTGTCTTTACATACTTGAGTTTTTCCTATACACTAATTCGTTGCGCTGGAATCTGGATCTTCGGTGCACATTTAGCCTTTCGGGTTGGTGATGGCAAAACCGACTTGACAAGGTGATTTTGTGCATTCTGAACCCAGACACTCCACAGCAGACCGAATGCTAAAATTACCAGCGGTTTTGCTGCTCGTCGGCCAGGGCGAGTAGCAATCCGCGTGAGGTGCTGGAAGGACCCATCTTGGCAGTCTCCCGCCAGACCAAGTCAGTGGCCAATATCCCCGGAGCCCCGAAGCGATACTCGTTTGCAAAAATTAGCGAGCCTATCGCCCTGCCGGGCCTCCTTGACGTACAACTCGATTCCTTTGCTTGGCTCGTCGGCTCGCCGGAATGGCGCGAGCGTGAGCAGGCTGAGCGCGGCGATAACGCACGCGTGACGAGTGGTCTCGAGGATATCCTCGAAGAGCTCTCGCCGATTCAGGACTACTCGGGCAATATGTCCCTGTCCTTGTCGGAGCCTCGCTTCGAGCCGGTGAAAAACACCGTCGACGAGTGTAAAGAAAAGGACATCAACTACTCCGCGCCGCTGTACGTGACCGCAGAGTTCATTAATAACGACACCCAAGAGATTAAGTCGCAGACCGTCTTCATCGGCGACTTCCCGATCATGACGGATATGGGTACCTTCATCGTGAACGGTACCGAGCGTGTCATCGTCTCCCAGCTGGTGCGTTCCCCAGGCGTGTACTTCGATCGTTCCATCGATAAGTCCACCGAACGCCCGCTGCACTCCGTGAAGATTATTCCTTCCCGCGGTGCTTGGCTGGAGTTCGACGTGGACAAGCGCGATACCGTCGGCGTGCGCATTGACCGTAAGCGCCGCCAGCCGGTGACCGTCCTGTTGAAGGCGCTGGGTTGGTCCGAGGAGCAGATCAGGGAGCGCTTCAGCTTCTCTGAACTCATGATGTCCACCCTGGAATCTGACGGCGTTTCCAATACCGATGAAGCACTGTTGGAGATCTACCGCAAGCAGCGCCCGGGCGAGCAGCCTACCCGTGAGCTGGCGCAGTCCTTGTTGGATAACTCCTTCTTCCGCGCTAAGCGCTATGACCTTGCCAAGGTTGGCCGCTACAAGGCCAACCGCAAGCTGGGTCTTGGCGGCGACCACGACGGTCTGATGACCCTGACTGAAGAAGACATCGCCGTCACCCTGGAGTACCTGGTACGCCTGCACGTTGGCGAGCGTGAGATGAAGGCACCCAACGGTGAGATGATCTCGCTGAACACCGACGACATCGACCACTTTGGTAACCGTCGTCTGCGCACCGTGGGTGAGCTCATCCAGAACCAGGTCCGCGTGGGCCTGTCCCGCATGGAGCGCGTTGTGCGCGAGCGCATGACCACCCAGGACGCAGAGTCCATCACGCCGACGTCCCTGATTAACGTGCGTCCGGTTTCTGCTGCTATCCGCGAGTTCTTTGGTACCTCGCAGCTCTCGCAGTTCATGGACCACAACAACTCCCTGTCCGGCCTGACCCACAAGCGCCGCCTGTCCGCGCTGGGCCCAGGCGGTCTGTCCCGTGAGCGCGCCGGCATTGAGGTGCGAGACGTGCACGCCTCGCACTACGGCCGCATGTGCCCGATTGAGACCCCTGAGGGCCCGAACATTGGCCTGATTGGTGCGCTGGCATCCTACGCCCGCGTGAACCCGTTCGGCTTCATCGAGACCCCGTACCGCAAGGTCGTTGACGGCAAGGTTACGGATCAGGTTGAGTACCTCACCGCTGATGAGGAGGACCGCTTCGCCATTGCTCAGGCTGAGGTCGAGCAGGACGAGGAAGGCCGCCTGATCGGTGAGCGCATCGAGGTCCGCCTGAAGGAGGGTGACATCGGAGTGACCGATGCCTCCGGTGTGGACTACGTTGACGTTTCCCCGCGCCAGATGGTCTCCGTTGGTACCGCCATGATTCCGTTCTTGGAGCACGACGATGCTAACCGTGCCTTGATGGGTGCGAACATGCAGAAGCAGGCGGTTCCGCTGGTTCGTTCCGAGGCCCCACTGGTGGGTACCGGTATGGAACAGCGCGCCGCATATGACGCTGGCGACGTCGTCATTACGCCTAAGGCCGGTGTGGTGGAAAACGTCACCGCTGACGTCATCACCATCATGGACGATGAGGGCCAGCGCGATACCTACATCCTGCGCAAGTTCGAGCGCACCAACCAGGGCACCAACTACAACCAGACCCCGCTGGTGTCCATGGGTCAGCGCGTAGAGGCTGGCCAGGTTTTGGCCGATGGCCCAGGTACACACAACGGTGAGATGTCGCTTGGCCGTAACCTGCTGGTTGCGTTCATGCCGTGGGAAGGCCACAACTACGAGGACGCCATCATCCTCAACCAGCGCATCGTGGAAGAGGACATCCTGACCTCCGTCCACATCGAGGAGCACGAGATCGATGCTCGTGACACCAAGCTGGGCGCCGAGGAAATCACCCGCGAGATTCCAAACGTCTCCGAGGACGTCTTGAGCGACCTCGATGAGCGCGGCATCATCCGCATCGGTGCTGACGTTCGTGCCGGCGATATCCTGGTGGGTAAGGTCACCCCGAAGGGTGAGACCGAGCTGACTCCGGAAGAGCGCCTGCTGCGCGCCATCTTCGGTGAGAAGGCCCGCGAGGTGCGCGATACCTCCATGAAGGTTCCGCACGGTGAGGTGGGCAAAGTCATTGGCGTTGCTCGCTTCTCCCGCGATGATGATGACGACCTGGCACCTGGTGTCAACGAGATGATCCGCGTCTACGTTGCACAAAAGCGCAAGATTCAGGACGGCGATAAGATGGCCGGCCGCCACGGCAACAAGGGTGTTGTGGGCAAGATTCTGCCGCCAGAGGATATGCCGTTCATGGAGGACGGCACCCCGGTGGATATCCTGCTGAACACCCACGGTGTGCCGCGTCGTATGAACATCGGTCAGGTGCTTGAGCTGCACTTGGGCTGGTTGGCTCACGCTGGTTGGAAGGTCGACACCGAGGATCCGGCTAACGCCGAGCTGCTCAAGACCTTGCCGGAAGAGCTTTACGATGTCCCAGCGGACTCCTTGACCGCGACCCCGGTTTTCGATGGTGCTACCAACCACGAGATCGAGCGACTGTTGGCATCGTCCCGCCCGAACCGCGACGGTGACGTCTTGGTCAACGAGCACGGCAAGGCCACGCTTTTCGATGGCCGCTCGGGCGAGCCGTACAAGTACCCCATCTCCGTGGGCTACATGTACATGCTCAAGCTGCACCACTTGGTCGATGAGAAGATTCACGCCCGTTCCACTGGTCCTTACTCCATGATTACCCAGCAGCCACTGGGTGGTAAGGCTCAGTTCGGTGGCCAGCGCTTCGGCGAGATGGAGGTGTGGGCAATGCAGGCTTATGGCGCTGCCTACACCCTGCAGGAGCTGCTTACCATCAAGTCCGATGACGTGGTAGGCCGCGTGAAGGTCTACGAGGCCATCGTGAAGGGCGATAATATTCCAGATCCGGGCATCCCTGAGTCCTTCAAGGTGTTGCTCAAGGAGCTGCAGTCCCTGTGCTTGAACGTGGAGGTTCTTTCCACCGACGGCACCCCGATGGAGCTGTCTGGCTCTGATGACGATGACATGGATAGCCCATCGCTTGGCATTAACTTGTCCCGCGATGAGGGTTCTTCCGCTGACATCGCCTAAATAGATTCTCGGTCCACTGCGGAATGCACGGTTCCGGTGTATAGCACCGGGGCCGCCGCGGGCGGGCAATAAAGATTAATTCATTAAAAGCCATCAATTCCTCACATTACGAGGATGAAAGGGAGACATTACGTGTTTGACGTAAATCTCTTCGACGAGCTCCGCATCGGTCTGGCCACTGCTGACGATATCCGTCGCTGGTCTAAGGGCGAGGTTAAAAAGCCCGAGACCATTAACTACCGCACGCTGAAGCCGGAAAAGGACGGCCTGTTCTGCGAGCGCATTTTCGGACCTACCCGTGACTGGGAGTGTGCTTGCGGTAAGTACAAGCGCGTGCGTTACAAGGGCATCATCTGTGAGCGTTGCGGCGTTGAGGTCACCAAGTCCAAGGTGCGCCGTGAGCGCATGGGCCACATCGAACTGGCTGCTCCGGTAACCCACATCTGGTACTTCAAGGGCGTTCCTTCCCGCTTGGGCTACCTGCTGGACCTGGCTCCGAAGGACCTTGAGCGCATCATCTACTTCGCTGCCAACATCATCACCTCCGTTGATGAAGAGGCTCGCCACAACGATCAGTCCACTCTGGAAGCTGAAATGCTGCTGGAGAAGAAGGACGTTGAGGACGATACCGAGTCCGAGATCGCAGAGCGCGCTTCCAAGCTCGAGTCCGACTTGGCAGAGCTGGAGGCAGCCGGTGCGCGTGCCGATGCCCGCAAGAAGGTACAAAACGCTGCCGATAAGGAAATGCAGCACATCCGCGAGCGCGGCGAGCGCGAAGTCGCACGCCTGGATGAAATCTGGAACACCTTCCTGAAGCTTGCTCCGAAGCAGATGGTCATCGATGAGACCATCTACGAAGAGCTGGTTGACCGCTACGAGGATTACTTCACCGGCGGCATGGGTGCAGAAGCCATCCAGACCTTGGTCCGCAACTTCGACCTCGAGGCAGAGGCCGAGGAGCTGCGCGAGATCATCAACAACGGCAAGGGCCAGAAGAAGATGCGCGCGCTTAAGCGCCTCAAGGTTGTTGCCGCATTCCTGAACTCCGGCAACGACCCGGCAGGCATGGTGCTGGACGCTATTCCGGTTATCCCGCCTGAGCTGCGCCCGATGGTGCAGCTGGACGGTGGCCGCTTCGCCACCTCGGACCTGAATGACCTGTACCGCCGCGTTATCAACCGCAATAACCGCCTGAAGCGCATGATCGACCTGGGTGCACCAGAGATCATCGTGAATAACGAGAAGCGCATGCTGCAGGAGTCTGTGGACGCGCTCTTCGATAACGGCCGCCGTGGCCGTCCGGTTACCGGCCCGGGCAACCGCCCGTTGAAGTCTCTGTCTGACTTGCTCAAGGGCAAGCAGGGTCGTTTCCGCCAGAACCTGCTGGGTAAGCGCGTGGACTACTCCGGCCGTTCCGTTATTATCGTCGGCCCGCAGCTGAAGCTGCACGAGTGTGGTCTGCCGAAGCTGATGGCACTCGAGCTGTTCAAGCCTTTCGTCATGAAGCGCTTGGTTGAAAATGACTACGCCCAGAACATCAAGTCTGCAAAGCGCATGGTGGAGCGCCAGCGCCCAGAGGTCTGGGACGTGCTGGAGCAGGCCATTTCTGAGCACCCAGTGATGCTCAACCGTGCGCCTACGCTGCACCGCCTGGGTATTCAGGCCTTCGAGCCTAAGCTGGTTGAGGGTAAGGCTATCCAGCTGCACCCGCTGGCCTGTGAGGCCTTCAACGCCGACTTCGACGGTGACCAGATGGCAGTCCACCTGCCGCTATCCGCCGAGGCACAGGCAGAGGCTCGCGTGCTGATGCTGGCTTCCAACAACATTTTGTCCCCGGCATCCGGTAAGCCACTGGCTATGCCACGTCTGGACATGGTGACTGGCCTGTACTACCTCACCATGGACAAGGCAGAGGATGAGATCGGCGGCAACGGTCGCTACCGCGAGGCTGGCGAGGACTACCCGGCAACCGGCGTGTACTCCTCCTACGCCGAGGCCCTCATGGCCTACGACCGCGGCACGGTTGGCCTGCAGGCACCTATCAAGGTCCGCATCGATCACCTGCGCCCGCCAGAGGATATTGAGGCAGAACTCTTCCCCGATGGCTGGTCCAAGGGCCAGGCATGGTTGGGTTACACCACCATCGGCCGCATCATGTTCAACGAGCTGCTGCCGTGGAACTACCCGTACCTTGAGGGCATCATGGTCCGCAAGGGCGGCGGCACCGACGGCAAGGTACTCATTGGTGACGTGGTCAATGACTTGGCCACCAAGTACCCAATGATCACCGTGGCTCAGGTTCTGGACAACATGAAGGACGCCGGCTTCTACTGGGCAACCCGCTCCGGTGTGACCATTACGATGTCTGACGTGCTGGTGCTGCCGAATAAGACCGAGATCCTCGAGTCTTATGAGAAGGAAGCAGAGCGCATCGAGCGTAAGTACTGGGAGCAGGGTGCGCTTACGGAGCGCGAGCGTTATGACCGCCTGGTGGAGCTGTGGAAGGACGCTACCGACACCGTCGGTGAGGCCGTTGAGAGCATCTACCCGGATTACAACCCAATTCCAATGATTGTGAAGTCGGGTGCTGCCGGTAACATGCGTCAGATCTGGACGCTGGCCGGTATGAAGGGCATGGTTGTGAACTCGCACGGTGATTACATCACCCGTCCGATTAAGACCTCCTTCCGTGAAGGCCTGTCCGTGCTGGAGTACTTCAACAACTCCCACGGTTCCCGTAAGGGTCTGGCCGATACCGCGCTGCGTACCGCTGACTCGGGTTACCTCACCCGCCGTCTGGTGGACGTTGCTCAGGACGTTATCGTCCGCGAAGAGGACTGTGGCACCCGCCAGGGCGTGCGCGTTCCTATCGGCGAGGTCTCCGGCGACAAGGTCGTCCTCTCCGAGCTGTGGGAGACCTCCGCTTCCGGTCGCGTGCTTGCCACCGACGTCAAGGACGAAAGCGGCGAGGTCGTTGCAGAGGCTGGTGCAGACTTGACCGAGGAGCTTACGCAGAAGCTTCTCGATGCCAAGGTCACCGACGTCAAGGTCCGCTCCGTGCTGACCTGCCAGACCCCGGCCGGTGTCTGTGCTAAGTGCTACGGCAAGTCCATGGCATCCGGTCAGTTGGTCGACATCGGCGAGGCCGTCGGCATCGTGGCTGCACAGTCCATTGGTGAGCCTGGTACCCAGCTGACCATGCGTACCTTCCACCAGGGTGGTGTTGGTGGCGACATTACCGGTGGTCTGCCGCGTGTGCAGGAGCTGTTCGAGGCCCGTAACCCGAAGAACCGCGCACCAATTGCTTCCGTGGACGGCACCGTGTCCCTGTCTGATGAGGGCAACTTCTGGACCATGACCATCACCCCGGATGATGGTTCTGATGACGTGATCTACGAGAAGCTCTCCAAGCGCCAGGGCTTGGCCCAGGTGCGTCGCCCGATGGAGTCCAACCCGGATGCGATGATCGAGCGTTCCTTGAAGGACGGCGACCACGTTGAGACCGGTGACCGCTTGATGCGTGGTGCGGCTGACCCGCACGACGTGCTCGAGGTTCTGGGCCGTCGTGGCGTGGAGCAGCACCTCATCAACGAGGTGCAGGCCGTGTACCGCACCCAGGGTGTGGCCATCCACGACAAGCACATCGAGATCATCATCCGCCAGATGCTGCGCCGCGGTACCGTCATCGACGCCGGTACCACGGAGCTGCTGCCGGGCAACCTGATCGACCTTTCTGAGGCCAAGCAGATGAACGCTGCACAGGTTGCAGAAGGCGGCGAGCCGGCGCAGCTGCGCTCGGAGATCATGGGTATTACCAAGGCCTCCTTGGCTACCGAGTCCTGGCTGTCCGCTGCTTCGTTCCAGGAGACCACGCGTGTGCTTACCGATGCCGCTATTAACAAGCGCTCCGATAAGCTTATCGGCCTCAAGGAGAACGTCATCATCGGTAAGCTGATCCCGGCCGGCACTGGTATCTCCCGTTACCGCAATATCTCCGTCAAGCCGACCGAGGCTGCGCGCAACGCCGCATACTCGATTCCGACTTACGGCGATTCCATCTACGGCGATGATGGCTTCGGTGAATTCACCGGCGCCTCCGTTCCGCTGGATGAGGATTTCACCTTCTAAGTCCTAGGCGCTCGTGTCCCTCGGCACCGCGTTCAATTAGAGCCCCCGCTTCCGTGCATACGGTAAGCGGGGGCTCTTGTTGTTGGGGTTGTTGTCACGGTTGCGCATGCCTGATTCGGCCGCCGAATCGGTTACGGGGACCCGTATGCGTGCCTGCTAGTATGAGTAAAGCCTGTGGCCCAGATAAGTAAAATGTGGGCCTTAGACTACTTGATTTAAACCATTACACGGGAGCTTTCAGAATCTGTGGGCCCGCGGACGCACAGGTCGCCCCGGCACAGAAATGAAGGCTGAGATACTGCGATATAACGCGGTGAACCGTTGAACCTGATCCGGGTAATTCCGGCGAGAGGGAGGAAATAATGACTACTAATGCAGCTGCGTCCGCAGCGCCAAAGCGCAACTTGAATTGGCGCGTGGTGGACATCGTGGTGGCATCCGTCTTGGGTGTTGCCTGTGGCTTCGTATTCTTGGGCTGGAATGCCGTGGGCTATGCCTGGTATGAGGCCATGGATGCGCTTACGCCGGGCCTTGGCGGTTTGGCCACGGGCATTTGGCTGTTAGGCGGCATCCTGGGTGGATTGGTCATCCGCAAGCCGGGTGCGGCAGTCTACGTGGAGGTCCTTGCCGCCACGGTGTCAGCCGATTTGGGCTCGCAGTGGGGCATTAGCACCCTGTACTCGGGCCTGGCACAGGGTATCGGTGTGGAGATCATCTTCGCCATCTTCATGTACCGCCAGTTCAACCTTGGGGTGACCATCCTGGCCGGTATGGCAGCAGGCTGGGGCGCTTTCGTCCTGGAGCTGTTTACCTCCGGTAACCTCGCGAAGTCCTTCGAGTTCAATATTATCTACTTGGTCACCCTGACCATCTCCGGTGCCATCTTGGCCGGCGCCCTGGGCTTCTATGTGGTGAAGGCATTGGCAAAGACCGGTGCCCTTGACCGCTTTGCAGTAGGCCGCGAACAGCGCGCTTAGGGCTTAGACCGCTGTGACTGATTTTTCACGCTTAGCAGGAAACGCCACAAAAATATCGGCTCGCGGCTACGGCTGGACTCACGCTGGGCGCTCCCAACCGGCGCTGCAGGACATAGACCTTGTCATCGAACCCGGTGAGAAGGTCTTGCTGTGCGGGGATTCCGGCTCCGGAAAGTCCACGCTTTTGGCGGCGATCGCCGGCGTCTTGGGCTCTGATGAAGAAGGTACGCGAACCGGCACCATCACCTTGGAGGACTCTGCGGGCACGGTCGAAGAACCGGGCCGGACCATTCCGGTGGGGTTGGTCCTGCAGGATCCGGATTCCCAGGTTATCTCCGCGCGCGTGGGCGATGATATCGCCTTCGGCTGCGAGAACCTAGCTTATCCGCGCGAGGAGATCTGGCGCAGGGTGCGCCAAGCCCAAGAGTTGGTTGGCCCATATGTGGACCTGGATTTTCCCACCGAGCACCTCTCCGGCGGGCAGAAGCAACGCCTGGCGCTTGCCGGGGTCATCGCCATGGGCGCGGGCGTGGTCCTATTGGACGAGCCCACCGCCAACCTGGATCCGGAAGGGGCGCAGGACGTGGTGCGGGCCGTCGGCAAGCTGGTAGAGCACACGGGTGCCACCTTGGTGGTGGTCGAGCATCAGCATGCGGCGTGGGAAAGCGTGCTGGACCGCGCGGTAGAGCTGAAGGATGGGCGCATTATTTCCGATGCCCCCTTTGCCGATGCCGCCCGCAAGCGCCAGGTCACCGGCCTCCCGCAGGCGCGGTCGTTGGCAAGCGATGCCCTCGATGAGTCCAACGCGGCGCTGTGGAGCACGGACTTGGTAACCCGCTATGGGCCACCGCGGTCCATCTCCCTGCCGGCGGGGGCGTCGACCGTCATTACCGGCCGCAATGGCGTGGGAAAATCCACGTGGCTGATGACTATGGCGGGGCTACTTCCGGCCGAGTCCGGGGAAATCGGGGTCGCTGACTTCATCCGCCGCGGCGTGAAGGGCCCACCTTCCCGGTGGAAATCCCGCGAATTGGCGGACCGCATTGGTTTCGTCTTCCAAAATCCGGAACACCAATTTGTCTCCCGCAGCGTGGAAGAGGAATTGCGGGTCGCGCCCAAGGTCATGCGCGTTGATCCCCCAGAGGAACGCATCGCCCAGTTGTTGGAATCGCTGCGCTTGGGGCACTTGCTCAAGGCCAATCCGTTTACGCTATCCGGCGGCGAAAAGCGCCGGCTTTCGGTAGCAACGGCTCTGGTGACCGCGCCGGAGGTGCTGCTCTTGGACGAGCCGACCTTTGGCCAGGATCCCGGCACCTTCGTGGAATTGGTGGGCTTGTTGCGCCAATTGGCCGATGACGGCACCACCATTGCCTCCATTACCCATGACCCGCTGTTTATAGAAGCCTTGGGTGACCACCAGGTGGAGGTGCACGGTGCCTAATCTCTTGCGCAACGTCAACCCGCTAACCCGCATCTTCTTGATGTTCGTCTGGGTTACGCCGCTGCTTGCCTCCATCGACTGGGTATCGGCGGCGATATCGCTAAGCCTGACACTCATCTTGGCGCCGTTATGTGGCGTCTCCTGGGTGCGCTTGTGGAAGGCCGGTTGGTTCTTATTCCTTATCGCCCCGCTATCGGGCATTTCCATGCTGCTCTATGGCGCGCCCGGGGGAGAGGAGTACTTCAGCTGGTGGCTGATTACGGTGACGGAAAATTCGCTCACCTTGGCCATTGCGATCACGCTGCGTGTGCTTGCGGTCGCACTACCAACGGTGGTGCTCGCACGCGATATCGATCCCACCGAGCTTGGCGATGCCCTCTCGCAGATCCTCCGCCTTCCCTCCCGCTTCGTCATTGGTGCTGTGGCCGGCGTGCGGATGATGACGCTCCTGAAATCCGATTGGCAATCGCTCGGCATGGCGCGCAGGGCCCGCGGGCTCATGGATGAAGGGCGCTTAAAGCACTTGCTTACGATGTCCTTTGGTCTGTTGGTGATTGCTTTGCGCCGCGGCGGCAAGCTTGCGACCGCGATGGAAGCACGCGGTTTCGGGCGCACCCCACCCGGAGGAGGGGAGCGGACCTGGGCCCGAGAATCCAGGCTGCACGCCCACGATGGGTGGGTGATGGCCTGCGGCCTCGCCCTTGCTTGTGTACCGGTGGTAACTTCGGTACTTACTGGGGCCTGGAGATTCTTTGGCCTTTAATCCGCGAAAGCAGTGATTCAAGCACTATGGACATTGATGCCGAACAAGAGCGCCTCTTGGAGGACATCGTTAAGCTAGCAGCCTCACGAAAGCGTGCGTTTAAACCCGTCACGGTGCTTATCGATGGTCCCTCGGGCTCCGGCAAAACCTGGACCTCCGCCGCCTTGGCAGATCGTACCAATTGGCGGGTGGTTCACCTCGATGAATTCTATCCCGGCTGGCATGGCCTGGAAAAGGGCTCCGAGATGGTGGGCGAGCAAGTCTTGCGCACCATGAATCCCGGCTATTGGCGCTGGGATTGGGAAGCCAACTGCCCCGGTGACTGGGCCAGCCTCGATGTGCGCGATGATCTCATCGTCGAGGGCGTTGGCTCCGTCACCGCTGACAACATTGCGGCCGCGAAAAAGCGCGGCGCAGTAGTAACCGTGCGCATCGATGGCCCCCGCGAGCAGCGCTATGAGCGCGCGATTGCGCGCGAGCCGGCCTACGAAAAGTGGTTTGCCACTTGGGAAGAACAGGAAAAATCCTACTTTTCTGACAAGGCTGCAGAGCCAGACCTGACGTGGGAGTGGGAGTAGTCCCTCCGCGCCGCCGGCAGGATGGACTACCGGTTTTGTGTTCATGGCGCTGGCTTTGCTAGTCTTAGCGCTAGTTCACTATGTACTGCGCGCCCTGTGTGAATATGGCGCGCAAAGAACATGGTGAAAAGTCTGATCCTTAACAAGGCGCCCGCCTTGGGAAGAGTTCTGGACATGCGGAAGCGCCCCGGGAAAGAGCGCCTATTTTTGCATGTTTGGTTCCCTTCTTAAGAAGTGGTGCAATTCGACAGAAAGACTGTTTAATGCCAACTATTCAACAGCTGGTCCGCAAGGGCCGCCAGACCAAGCGCAAAGAGGTCTCTACCGCTGCGCTGAAGGGTTCTCCGCAGCGTCGTGGCGTGTGCACCCGCGTGTACACCACCACCCCGAAGAAGCCGAACTCCGCTCTTCGTAAGGTTGCTCGTGTGCGCCTTACCAGCGGCATCGAGGTTTCGGCCTACATCCCAGGTGAGGGCCACAACCTGCAGGAGCACTCCATGGTCCTCGTTCGCGGCGGCCGTGTGAAGGACCTTCCAGGTGTTCGTTACAAGATCATCCGCGGCTCCCTGGATGCCCAGGGCGTCAAGGACCGTAAGCAGGCTCGTTCCCGTTACGGCGCAAAGAAGGGACAGTAATAAACAATGCGTAAGAATGCTGCTCCGAAGCGTCCTGTAGTAAAGGACCCGGTATACAACTCCGAGCAGGTAACCATGCTCGTCAACAAGATCCTCCAGGATGGCAAGAAGTCCACCGCAGAGCGCATCGTCTACGGCGCGCTTGAGGCTTGCCGTGAGAAGACCGGCACCGACCCGGTTGGCACCCTGGAAAAGGCCCTGGGCAACATCCGCCCGGACCTCGAGGTTCGCTCCCGCCGTGTGGGTGGCGCTACCTACCAGGTGCCGGTTGAGGTCCGCCCAGACCGTGCCAACACCCTGGCACTGCGCTGGATGGTGACCTTCACCCGCCAGCGTCGCGAGAACTCCATGATCGAGCGTCTCTCCAACGAGATCCTGGATGCCTCAAACGGCCTCGGTGCTTCCGTGAAGCGCCGTGAGGATACCCACAAGATGGCTGAGGCTAACCGCGCCTTTGCTCACTACCGCTGGTAATTTTTAAGCACCTTCATCAATGGCCTAAGCAACGAGAAACGAGTTTCGCGCCGATTTCCGGGTTTCCCGGCGGCGAATTAAAACTTCATATCTCTTGCTTAGGCCATTTTGGTGGCACGTGGTGTGATTTAGTCCAGCACAGCTGGCCTAGTCCAGCGCATTCGCTTTGTGTCCAGTACACTGAAGCGATGGAAGTCTAGGAGCCGCTGGGCACCTAGCACGGCCACTCAATGGCAAACTTTTCAAGAACTTATCCATGCAGGCGTCTTAGCCAGGTTTCTGGTCACGGCGTCGACGACTATTAAGTTGGGGTATAAACGTGGCACAAGAAGTGCTCAAGGATCTGAACAAGGTCCGCAACATTGGCATCATGGCCCACATCGATGCTGGTAAGACGACCACCACCGAGCGTATTCTCTTCTACACCGGTATTAACCGTAAGGTGGGCGAGACCCACGACGGTGCATCCACCACTGACTGGATGGCACAGGAAAAGGAACGCGGCATCACCATTACCTCGGCTGCCGTGACCTGTTTCTGGAACAACAACCAGATCAACATCATTGACACCCCGGGTCACGTTGACTTCACCGTTGAGGTTGAGCGCTCCCTGCGTGTCCTCGATGGCGCCGTCGCCGTCTTCGACGGTAAGGAAGGTGTGGAGCCACAGTCCGAGCAGGTGTGGCGCCAGGCCGCTAAGTACGACGTTCCGCGTATCTGTTTCGTCAACAAGATGGACAAGCTGGGCGCAGACTTCTACTACACCGTTGACACCATCGTTGAGCGCCTGGGTGCCAAGCCGCTCGTTATGCAGCTGCCTATCGGCGCTGAGGATGACTTCGACGGCGTTGTTGACCTGCTGAACATGCAGGCCATCACCTGGCGCGGCAAGGTCGAGACCGGCGCTGAGCCAACCTACGAGGAGATCCCTGAGGACCTCAAGGAAAAGGCTGAGCAGTACCGCGAGCAGCTGGTTGAGGCCGTTGCAGAGTCTGATGAAGAACTCATGGAGAAGTACTTCGGCGGCGAAGAGCTCTCCATCGACGAGCTGAAGGCCGGCATCCGTAAGCTGACCATCAACTCCGAGATTTACCCGGTCTACTGCGGTACCGCTTACCGCAACAAGGGTGTCCAGCCGCTGCTGGATGCTGTTGTGGACTTCCTGCCTAACCCGCTGGACGTGGGCGAGGTTATCGGCCACGCTGTGGGCGATGAGGACCAGCAGCTTACCCGTAAGCCTTCCGTTGAGTCTTCCTTCTCCGCACTGTCCTTCAAGATTGCAGCTCACCCGTTCTTCGGTCAGCTCAACTTCGTGCGCGTGTACTCCGGCCAGGTCACCCCTGGTACCGAGGTCATGAACTCCACCAAGGGCAAGAAGGAGCGCATCGGTAAGCTCTTCCAGATGCACGCCAACAAGGAGAACCCGGTGGAGCAGGCTGACGCCGGCAACATCTACGCCGTTGTTGGTCTGAAGGAAACCACCACCGGTGACACCCTGTGTGACAAGAATGACCAGATCATTCTTGAGTCCATGGACTTCCCGGATCCGGTTATCAAGGTCTCCATCGAGCCAAAGACCAAGGCCGACCAGGAGAAGCTGGGTAACGCCATCCAGAAGCTTGCTGCCGAGGATCCAACCTTCACCGTTGAGCTGGATGAGGAAACCGGCCAGACCGTCATCGGCGGTATGGGCGAGCTCCACCTCGACGTGCTTGTTGACCGCATGAAGCGCGAGTTTAAGGTCGAGGCGAACATCGGTAACCCACAGGTTGCTTACCGCGAGACCATTCGCCGCAAGGTGGAGTCCATCGACTACACCCACAAGAAGCAGACCGGTGGTTCCGGCCAGTTCGCAAAGGTCATCTGCACCATCGAGCCGTACAACCCGGACCCAGAGACCTTGGAAGAGGGCGAATCTGCAACTTACGCCTTCGAGAACGCCGTTACCGGTGGCCGCGTGCCGAAGGAATACATTCCTTCCGTCGATGCTGGTATCCAGGACGCTATGCAGTACGGCTACCTGGCTGGCTTCCCGATGGTCAACATCAAGGCAACGCTGGAAGACGGCGCTTACCACGACGTTGACTCCTCCGAGATGGCCTTCAAGCTGGCTGGCTCCCAGGTATTCAAGGAAGCTATGGCCAAGGCAAAGCCGGTTCTGCTGGAGCCAATGATGGCCGTTGAGGTTGTTACCCCTGAGGAGTACATGGGTACCGTTAACGGTGACATCTCCTCCCGTCGTGGCCAGGTCTTCGCCATGGAAGACCGCTCTGGTGCCAAGGTTGTCAAGGCCAAGGTTCCGCTGTCTGAAATGTTCGGCTACATCGGTGACCTGCGTTCTTCCACCGCAGGTCGCGCTAACTTCACCATGGTCTTCGACTCCTACGCTGAGGTTCCTTCCTCCGTGGCTCAGGAGATCATCGAAGAGCGCACCGGCGGCGCTAACTAATAGCGACGCCCCGCCCGTTCAGCGGTGGCTAAGGGCTGGTAGTCTCTGCCAGTAGATGCCAGCCTCACCGCTAAATGTGGCAACTGGGCCAGGGTAGCGGCGGGCTGAGTTTGCAGCTAAAACCATTGGTTGTGAATTGAGCCGGCCGTTACCCTCCCAGGATCCTTTATTTGAGACTCTTGTTGAGGGAAATGGCCGCGAAGATTCGCGGGGTTACCTCCTATAATGGCGGTTTGAAAAAACCGCGGGATAAATCTAGGATCGTGTAACTGGCACGTAAAGAAAGCGTCATTAGCGCTTTGTCCCAGATATTGGGTCAGGTGCCAATGACAACTGTCAACCACGTGGCTGCGAAGGTCGTAGCCACCATATAGTCCAGGAGGACATACAGTGGCAAAGGAGAAGTTCGAGCGTACGAAGCCGCATGTGAACATCGGCACCATCGGACACGTCGACCACGGCAAGACCACCACCACCGCAGCGATCACCAAGGTTCTGGCTGACCAGTACCCTGAGGAGAACCAGGCATTCGCGTTCGACATGATCGACAAGGCTCCTGAGGAGAAGGAACGCGGTATTACCATTAACATCTCCCACGTGGAGTACTCCACCCCGAAGCGTCACTACGCACACGTTGACGCCCCGGGCCACGCCGACTACATCAAGAACATGATTACCGGCGCAGCTCAGATGGACGGCGCTATCTTGGTTGTTGCTGCAACCGATGGCCCGATGCCACAGACCCGCGAGCACGTTTTGCTTGCTCGCCAGGTTGGCGTTCCTTACATCCTCGTTGCACTGAACAAGTGCGACATGGTTGACGATGAGGAAATCATCGAGCTCGTGGAGATGGAAATCTCCGAGCTGCTCGCAGAGCAGGACTACGATGAGGAAGCTCCTATCGTTCACATCTCCGCTCTGAAGGCACTCGAGGGTGACGAGAAGTGGGTGCAGTCCATCGTTGACCTGATGGAGGCCTGCGACAACTCCATCCCTGATCCGGAGCGCGCTACCGATCAGCCGTTCTTGATGCCTATCGAGGACATCTTCACCATTACCGGCCGCGGTACCGTTGTTACCGGCCGTGTTGAGCGTGGTCGTCTGAACGTCAACGAGGACGTTGAGATCATCGGTATCCAGGAGAAGTCCCAGAACACCACCGTTACCGGTATCGAGATGTTCCGCAAGATGATGGACTACACCGAGGCTGGCGACAACTGTGGTCTGCTTCTGCGTGGTACCAAGCGCGAAGACGTTGAGCGTGGCCAGGTTGTTATCAAGCCGGGCGCTTACACCCCTCACACCAAGTTCGAGGGTTCCGTCTACGTCCTGAAGAAGGACGAGGGCGGCCGCCACACCCCGTTCATGAACAACTACCGTCCTCAGTTCTACTTCCGCACCACCGACGTTACCGGTGTTGTGAACCTGCCTGAGGGCACCGAGATGGTTATGCCTGGCGACAACGTTGAGATGTCTGTTGAGCTCATCCAGCCTGTTGCTATGGACGAGGGCCTGCGCTTCGCTATCCGCGAGGGCTCCCGCACCGTCGGCGCTGGCCGCGTTACCAAGGTTCTTGACTAATCGAGGCTTCGTAACCGCTCAGTAGAGCTTTAAGAGTCCGCTGCACCGCATGCCGGTGTGGCGGACTTTTTTGATTCCTACACGCCTTGAATTGGAAAGGTCTTCGTCCACCGGCCGCCGGTGCATTAGCGGCTGTCTGCTGCACTCCGTGGTAACTGTAGAGCCAGCCGGAGGCATAGGATCGCTGTTGGAGGCCTGAAGGCAGCGATATGGTTATGCCAGGGTAGAGGCTATCTCAGAGGTTCCTAGGCGCTTGGGCCAACGGCTTGGCTGGCCCCCTTCGGCAGGAGGCGCTTAAGGATGGTTCTAAGGGTATTCCGGGGTCGTGGGGCCCTTAAGCTGGCGTACGGACTGCGCTAACGCCTAATGGTCCGGCGGCGCGATGCTGTCCCGCTCGCACGCACGGAGGAGCGAGGCTATTGCCTTTGAGTTGGGCCTGGATTGGGATACCGGGGCCAAACACACTCAGAGACGAAGGAAGGCCTCCCACACCTGCTAGCAGGTGGTGGAAGGCCTTTACTCGTTAAGGGAGGTAGGTACTACTTCTCCCAGCCGATGTTTTCCTTAGGGATGACGGCGAAGCCGAGGGCACCCATGTTGGCGAGGCCCTTCTTCTGGCCGACCATCACTGGACCGTTGGCGTATGGAAGCAGTCCGTACTCAGCGAAGGCCTCGGACTCAAGCTCGTTGATGCGCTCGATCTGCTCCTCGCGGGTTGGCAGCTTCTGCATTTCCTCGATCTTCTTATCGAATTCCTCGCTACCGGTCGAGGACTTGTTGAGGGTAGAGTCGCTAGCGTAAGTCTGGCCGAAGTATGCTGGGCCGAATGGGTCACTTGCAGCGAAGCCGGAGAGCAGGAGGTCGAAGTCGCGCTCGCTGGTGATTTTGGAGAAGTCAGAGCTTGGGCGCTCCTCAATCTTCAGCTCAATGCCCGCGTCCTTCAGCATCTTTTGGACGGCGGCAGCGGTGGACTTGGAGACCTCGTCATCGCCGATAAGCACGTAGCGTAGGGAGAGCTTGTCGCCGTCCTTGGCGTAGTAGCCGTCATCGCCCTCAGAGTAGCCGGCGTCTTCCAGTAGGCTCTTTGCCTCTTCAACGTCGTACTCGAGAACCTCAGAGAGGTTGTCCTTGTAGTCTTCCTGGGTTGGGTAGAGGGTCAGGGATCCCGGCATTTCCTCTTCATAGCCAAGCCCGTTGTAGCGGATTTCTGCGAGCTGGTCGCGGTCGATGGCTGCAAATACTGCGTGGCGAACATCCTTATCAGCCAGCTGTGGGGCCTTGGAGTTCAAGGTGAACAGGACGCTGGCCGGGCGGGTAGCTGCACGGACATCGATGGAATCGCCCATATCTGCGGCGATGGTGAGGTTATTCTTACTTCCCACACCGGCCGCGTCGATTTCGCGGGCCTGGAAAGCGTTGATGGTTGCCTGGGACTCCATCACGCGGTAGCTGACCTTGTCCAGCTTCGGCTCATCGCCCACCACTTTTCGTTAGGTACGAAGGACACGGTGCCGCCGCGGAAGTCGGCGTTGTCAACCTTGAATGGGCCCGCGCCGTACTGTGGGTTGAGCTTGCCCAAGTACTCTTGGTCAAACTTCTCGGCGGTATCGATTGCTGGGTGCAGGATGTCGTTGAAAAGTCCCTGCCACCATGGGTATGGACCCTCGAAGGTGACCACGGCTTCCTTGTCATTCTCGCCCTTCTCCACGGATTCGATGAGCTCGTAACCGTCGGTGGAGTTGACCTGGACGTCCATGTCCTTGCCGTTGTTGAAGCGCCAGGTGTTCTCGAAAGCGGTCCAGTCAATGGGGGTGCCATCGTTGAAGGTTGCGTCATCATTGATGTCGTAGGTTACGACGGTCTTATCGCCCTCAGTGGACTCGTCTACCGAATCCAGGTACGCGGGGTTTGGGGTGTAGTGACCCTCACCGTCATAAAGCGCCATCTGCGGGTTGTACCAGCTCCACACGGTGCCGGTATCCACGGTCATGTTGGCGTGGAAGTTGTTTTGCTGCTCAGTTAGCTCGCCGAGGGCGAGGGTGAGCTCACCGCCATCCTTAATCTCATCGCGTTCTTTTTCGTTGTAGTCACCGGTGGGCTTGACGTCGATCTCGAGACCGCCAACTGCCTTATTGGAGGAACCGTCGCCGTTGCCACCGTCAGAGCCCGAGCAGGCGGTGAGTGCGAGTGCCGTGGCGGAGAGAGTGGCAACCGTTGCTATGCGGAAGCGACCGAACTTTTTCATGGGGATTACTCCTTGCGTGAGATGAAGACGAAGTTGGCATAGACGGCCGATTAGGTGACCATCTGCTGCAACTATGTGAAATACTTTACAATATTTATATTTGTGTCCGCAATCACTTTATGGAAAGAGTGCGGGGGTCTGGGAGCTAGGCCCGGGATTTTTCCCTGCGTGCGCGGGCAACCTTGGGATCTGGATTCGGGATGGCATCCAGAAGCTTCTTGGTGTAGTCGTCTTGGGGGTTATCGAAAATCTCATCCGTTGAACCGGACTCAACAAACTTGCCCTTGTACATGACCGCAACGCGGTCCGAAAGGTGGCGCACTACGGAAAGGTCGTGGGCAACGAAGAGATAGGACAGGCCCAGCTTTCGCTTCGGGTCCTCGAGCAGGTTAATGACGCCCGCCTGGATGGATACGTCCAAAGCGGAGACGGGCTCATCGAGCACGAGCACCGAAGGGCGCGTGGCCAGGGCGCGGGCCAGACCGATGCGCTGGCGTTGGCCGCCGGAGAAGTGGCTAGGGAAGCGGTCCAGCTGCGAAGAGTCGAGGCCGACTAGGCCCATGAGTTCGTTCACGCGGGCATCGACATCGCCGTCGTAGCCAAGCGAGTTGAGCGGTTCCGCGATGACCTCGCGCACGGTCAGGCGGGGGTTGAGTGAGCTCATCGGGTCTTGGAAGACGATCTGGATGTCTTTGCGGGCCTCGCGGCGCTCGGAGCCGCTCATGCCATTGGCGTCCTTGCCATTGAGGACCACGGCACCGTTTTCTGGGTCCAAGTCCATGATCTCCAGCAGGGTGGTGGTCTTACCGCAGCCGGACTCGCCGACGATGGCCAGGCACTCGCCTTCGCGGATATCGAAGGTGATGCCGTCCACGGCCTTGACGGTGCCCACCTTGCGCTTAATCAACGCGCCCTTGGTAAGCGGGAACTGCTTGCGCAGGTCATTTACGGCGAGGGTGGTCTTGCGATCCTCGCGGGGAACGTCGGCCAAGACGTCATCGGAAAGCAGCGGTGGCTTGAACATCAGCTCACCGTCGATCTTGCGGTCGTGGATCTCCGGAGCGCGCAGGCAGGCGCTGCGGTGGGAGGTGGATTCGTCCTTGAGCGGAATCAGCTCCGGCTCGCCGGAAAGGCAAGCCTCTTGCGCGACGGGGCAGCGCGGGGCGAATTGGCAACGATCCTTTAGATCCACCAAGACCGGCGGGTTGCCCTCGATGGGGGTGAGGGGCTCCGAGGCCGAGGCATCGGGGCGCGGGGTGGAACCAAGCAGGCCCACGGTATAGGGCATGCGCGGGTTGGAGAAGATGGTATCGACATCGCCGTGTTCTACCGGCTGGCCGGCGTACATGACCATGACGTCATCGGCGGTTTCTGCCACCACACCCATATCGTGGGTGATCATGATGGTGGCGGCGCCGGTTTCGCGCTGGGCCAGCCGGATGACGTCCAGGATCTGGGCCTGGATGGTGACGTCGAGGGCCGTCGTCGGCTCATCGGCAATGAGTACGCGCGGGTTATTCGCAATCGCAATGGCGATGACCACGCGCTGGCGCATACCGCCGGAAAACTCGTGCGGGAAGGACTTCAGGCGCAGGTGGGGCTCGGGGATGCCCACCAGATCTAAGAGCTCGGTGGCTTGCTTCAGGGCTTCTTTCTTGCCGATGTCCTGGTGTGCCTGGATTGCCTCCACCAGCTGCGAACCAATATCGAAGACTGGAGTCAGCGCGGAGAGCGGATCCTGGAAGATCATGCCGATGCCATCGCCTCGGATACCGGACATTTCCTTATCAGAAAGCCCAAGGAGCTCGCGGCCATCGAATTTCACGGAGCCTTCTACCTTGGCGTATTCCGGCAGCAGGCCCATGATGGACATGGAGGTTACGGACTTACCGGAGCCGGATTCGCCGACGATGCCCAGGGTGCGGCCGGGGTGCAGGTCAAAGCTGACACCGCGCACTGCAGAGACGGTTCCAGCTTCAGAGGGGAAGCTGACGCGTAAGTCATTGACGGACAAGATAGGCGAAGTCATAGTTTACCTCCGGAATTGGAGTTGGGATCGAGTGCGTCGCGCAGACCATCGCCAATAAATGCCATGGAGACGGTCAGCAGCGTCAAGGTAGCGGCGGGGAAGTAGAACTGCCATGGGGCGGATTGCAGGGAGGCGGTGCCGCCCTGCAGCAAGGTACCGAGGGAGACATCGGGAAGCTTTACACCCAAGCCCAAGAAGGACAGTGCGGTCTCAGAGCCCACGGTGCCCACAACGCCGAAGACGAACTGGATGATAAGCAGCGAACCAATATTGGGAATGACGTGGCGGATGATGGTGCGCATCTTGGATACGCCCATGTAGCTTGCGGCGCGGACATAGTCCTGCTCGCGGACGGTAAGGGCCAAGGACCAAATCACACGGGCCTGGTACATCCAGCCGAAGGCGATAAGGACGACCATCAAAAGCTTCCAGTCACCGCCGGAGTCTGCCACCACGAGGGCGATGAGCAGGAAGGTCGGGATGGACAGCAGGAAGTGGATAACGGCGAGGACGGCCTTTTCCGCGATTCCGCCCCACAGGGCTGCGGCACAGCCGATGAATGCGGAGATGACCAACGTGGCAAAGGACACCACGATGGCAATGGTCAGGGACCTGCCTAGACCGTGGATGGTTTGGGCATAAAGGTCATTACCGGAATCGTTGGTACCGAACCAGTGCTCGGAGCTCGGTGGCTCAGACAGGGCGAGGAAGTCCGGTTCCGTGTAGTCCCACTGGGCAAAGAAATTGCCAAAAAGGGCGGCGAAGGTGAGAAAACCCAAGATGAAAACGCCGACGGTAGCCAGCTTGTTGCGGAAGAAGCGGCGGACGTACAGCTTGTACCGGGAAGTACCGCGGGGAACCTCCGGCAGCGTGGCCATGCGCTCGGCCTCCTCATTGCTTAAAGGATCCTCGGAGACGACCTCGGTGCGCGTAGAAACCTCGCCACGGGGCTGTTTCTTGGACATCTTTGGTTCTTTGGGATTTGTCATTTAGCTCACCCTTACTCGTGGATCCAAGGCGACAACAACGAGGTCTGCCAGGACGGCGGACACGGCCGTCATCGCGGCACCGAATGCCGCGACGGCTACCGCGCCATTGATGTCGTTCTTACTGATGGTCTGGATGAAGTACTGGCCCATACCGTTCCAGCCGAAGATACGCTCCGTCATCACGGCACCGGTGAAAATGCCGGGCACGGAGAAGGCGACGGACGTTGCCACCGGAATAATGGAGGTGCGCAGCGCGTGCTTGCGGATGGCCTGCTGGCGGGTAAGCCCCTTTGCGCGTGCGGTGCGGACATAATCCACATCGAGGTTATCGAGCAACAGCGTGCGCTGGGTCATGTGGTAGCTGGCGTAGCTGATGATCACCAGGGAAATCGTGGGCAAGACGAGGTGCTGCGCGGAGTCCAGGAGCTTGGGGAAGAATCCCTCGACCCCCAGGGACTTGGAACCGACGACGTAGAAGATCTTCTTGCCGGTCAAATCGTTGATCTCCAGGGCGGCCCAGACGACGGCGATCGAGGCGACAACCACGTGGGTGTTCATCGCAATGATCGAAATTCCCTGCCACACGCGGTCACCGGTCTTGTACTGGCGGGAGGTGGTGTACACACCAACGGCCACACCGATGACGATGGAGAGGATGGTGGCCAGCAACAGCAGCTGTGCGGATACCCAGATGCGGTAGCTGATCTCTTCGTTAACCATCTCACCGACCGGAGATTGTCCCCAGTCCCACCTCGTGAGGATATTGGTCAGCCGGGTCCACCAACGCTCTAAGAGCGGGGTTTCTGGGCTGAGGTTATAAGGCTCGAGGAGGTTATTGATTTCCTCATCTGAAAGTGGTGGACGGCGCTCGGTGTAGTTTGAACGCGGGTCCAAAAACGAGGCCGCCAAGAAATAAGCCAAGTTAGTGGCTAAAAAGATCATGAGTAACCAGCCCAAGATCTTTTTGATCAACTACTTTGTCATTGGGAAATTCTCCGTGCGCGGTTAAGCAGGAAACAGTGCGAACAAATATGAAGCCAACGATGGAGTCGTTGTATGTGACCAATCTAATAAGATATAAGCGAGCGCACAATTCATGTAGTCCCGTGATGTACATCGCCAATCAAACGACAGGTAATTTTTCAGTGTAGACGCTTAGGGTCTTAAAAAGAAAAATGGGATTCAGCTGCAGATTTAAAAACCTGAATTGTTCAACAGTTATAAGGAACGCTTACCTGAAAATAAGGGAAAACGGGGGTAACCAATCAGCCAAGGCGGGCTGCTGCCCGTGGCTGTAATAGGGCGGAATGGCTCGGTAGGCTAGACCCTTATGGAAGATCCCACTCGCATTGACCCGACCTTGGCGGCGCTGCGCAACGCATGGGAGGGCCAGCCCGATCTGAGCCTGCCGACGCTCTTTGCCTTATTGGCCAACCGGGGCATCGGCTGGGGCGTGAGCGACGCGGACTTGGTGACCGAACTTGAACGGCAGGCCGAGGTCCACCCGCCCCTACTGCCCCTTGAGGGCGGCCGCGTGGGCACTGGTGTGTGGCTCGTGCTTAGCGATGCCCCCACCTCCCGCATCACCGCCGATACCTCCCGCATCATTGTGCGCCGCCCGAATGCTCAGCCGGTGGTGTGGGAATACAGCGCCATTAGGCCAACGGGGCCCGGGCGGCCCTTTGTGGTTACGGATACTGAGGGCTTTGAACACCGGCTTGGGATCGTCTCCAGCATCATGCGCCTGGATGAACCGCTGCCGGAACTTAGCGGCCTGAGCCGCTACGAGTTGGGTGACTTTGTCTATGTCCTCCGCTTGGAGGACGCGATTGCAGTTCTAGACCACGGATTGCATCTCTTTCATAAGGAGAATCGGCGGGTGGTGGCCCGCGATTATGCGTGGAAAAGGATAGAAAAATGCCGCCCCGGCGAGGAGCTGGAAGTACTCCTCGAGGGCGGCGATTATGCGCGATTGGGCAGGGTGGTTGAGGTCCTTATTGCAGAGACCCCAAACCCCTTATTCAGCTAAATCCTTCATAGGTTTGACCTTGGTGAAGTGCAGCTTATAACTGGTATCCAGGTCAGCGTCGGGGAAAGCCTCCCGGAAGTCGCGTTCATTGGTCTCCACAGCATCAGTCAGTCTCTCCAGCGGGGTATCTGGGTTAGCAACCACCGTGTACTGCAGCGTTGGGCGGGCGCGGTCGTATGCAACCAAGCGGTCTACGCGTTCCACTCCATCGAGCGAGTCCAGATCCTTGGCCACCGCGGTGGCGATGGCGTTCATGGATGCAGAGATTGCTCCTTGTTCATTGGAGGCTGCGGATTCCACATTATTAAAGCGGCGGTGACGAAGGTTCACGACGATGAGCCACAAGCCAATGATGAGCAGCAGGGCAGAGGCGCCAGCCAAGACCCACACCCACCAATTATTATCGCCCAAAGTGCGCCACGTATCGTGGTCTACCCACTCGGCCAAGTACTCAGCAAATTCCACATTGAAGTTAATGAGGATCGGCCATACACCTAGCGCGATGAGGATGATTCCAAGCAAGCCGAGGAGGATTCGGTCAAAGGTAGCAAGCTTTTTAGACATGATTATCCATCTCCGGAATCTTCTCTACGGCTACGGTGACCTTGGGTGGGTCTGCAAGGACCTCTAAAGCGCGGGTGACAGCCTTTTCCACTCGCCCAGGCAAATCGGCGTCTTGCTCATCGCCATTAACGGTGACCTTCGCGCTCTTGGTATCCGCCGAAGTCTGCGCGGAAGCAACTCCCGGAACACGGCGTGCTGCAGCAGAGCTCAATCGCGCGACATCGACTGGCCGCATCCACATGGAAGCGGACTCGGAAGCGACCTGGGTGTGGGTATTGCGACGGGTCTTTACCGCAGCGAATACAAAGATGAGACCAACCACGATGGAAGCCACGCCAGCCCAGATCATCCACGTCTCTAATTGCTCGGTGGCAATAAGATCAAGGACCGGCTGAACCCACGATTGGGCATTGGCATCTGCTCCGACAAGCCAGGTTTCGCGGACACCCACAATGCCAATGGCAAGCAGAACGAAACCCAGAATTACGGTCCACGTGCGCACTGCAGGAGACGCCTTGGGCCGCTGCCCGAAATGCTCAGGCAAATTCATTTCAGCCATTATTGCCTCCTTGCTCGTGGTACGGGGTAATGGAAATGGCACGCAGCGGCTCAGGTCGTGGCGCATAGACGTGCAACGGGCGCTGGCTAGCTGGCGATACCTCAATGCGCTTTAGCGGTTCCTGACGCGGGGTCTGAACCTTGCGCAGTGACGCGGGCCTAACGGTCCGCACGCGTTGCTCGCTTCGGGAGTTGTCGATCTCGATCTTGCGCAGCGGCTGCGGGCGCGGTGGCTGCACCTTGCGCAGGGGAGCCGGGCGGGCAATGCGAACGCGCTTTTTCTGTTCTGAATTGTCGATCTCGATTTTGCGCAAAGGCTGCGGACGGGGAACAGAGACCTTTGCCTTTTTGACAAAGGGGCGTACCTGTCCGCTCGGAAGCAACCTGCCAGGGCGCGGAGCGCGAACGCTGCGTACCTGCTCTGGGCGTGGTTCGACGATGCGACGCGGTTCGTGATCTTCTGGAGCGCTAATTTCTAGCAGCTGGTGGTCTGGAAGAGCAGCGGAAATGCTGCGCACCGATGCTTCTCGCGGCGTATCGACGGAGCGCACTGGCGTGTCACCAGAGGGTGTCGATACTCCGCGAACAGCAACTTCCTTTCCAGAAGAAATTTCGCGGATTTCCGCCTCTTGCGGGGTGTCGACGTTGCGAACCGTTGCTTCTTCCGGAGTCTCGATGCTTCGCACTTCGACCGAGTCCTGAGTAACGGGTTGGGTCACGGTAGAAGGACTGACCTCCGGGGTAAAAGCTGAAGCGGCAGGACGCTGCGCAAGCTGTTCTGCGGTAACCCGGGTATCCGGAACCGATTCACCGACGGTGACATTAACGCGGGTGGTGGAATAGCCGGTATGGGCAGCAATAGCCTCTGAAATGGCGGCACGCGTACTTTCCGCGACTGCGGTAACCGGAGACGGCCACACCACAGCGATGGTCGCGCTCACGGCAGCGACTTCACGCTCTGGATCCATCTGTACCGAAACCCGTGGATAACCGCGTCCGCCAATGCCAGCAAGCTTGGCATCTAAATCTTTTGTGCCAGGCACGCTAGCAATTGCGGCGGTCACGATTCGTTCCATGGTCCGCAGCGAGAAACGCGTGTGGCCCTTAGTGGAACCTTCTGACATTAGCCTTGGCCTTTCTCCTTGCCAATGAGGCCATTCCACACAGCGGTGAGGTCGATGCGGCCATCAAAGTGGGAGCCCAAGAGGCCACCGATGGCAGCAAGCAGCACGGCCAGCAGCATCCAACCCCAACCTAAGTACAAAAAGAAGGCAAGTAGCAGGCCGATAACAATGCCCAATGTGGTGTAATTTTTCATATCTAATCCTTCGAGGGAGCAGCGGATAAGCCATCTACGGCATCAGAAAACTCAACGTCGACGCGATCTAGTTCCGTACATGCCTTGCGGGCGGTCGAGCGGATTTCTTCCGCCAGACGGTACAGATCAGGTTGCGCACTGATATCAACGCGAACGTTGATTTGCAGGTGGCGATCGTCGCGGGGATCGGGCCGGCGCATGCCGGAAACCCTTTCGCCCGGGAAGAGTAGGTTCACCGAGCCGTAGCGTCCGCCGTCAAGGCCCGCGACACCGTTGAGCTTTTGCACCGCTTCCGCAATTGCGTGAGCGTGGCTTACCTCGAGCTCAAATTGTGCTCGGGGTTCAGGCATTGTTCTTATGCCTGGCCCTGGTTCAGTGCAGCCTGCTCTTCAGACTCGGAGTCTTCCTTCGGCAGCTTGACGTTGTGAACGACAACGTCAACGCGCTCTACGGTCAGGCCGGTCATGCGCTCGACAGCATTCATGATGTTGCGGCGGATTGCCTCAGCCAGCTCGTGGATAGCAACACCGTACTCAGCGGTGATGGCGATCTCGATCTTTGCGGAGCCGTTTTCTACCTCTACGTCAACACCCTGGCGTACGTCCTCGGATGCACCGAAGGACTCGCGGATGGTGCCCATCATGCGAGCGCCGCCGCCACCGAGGGAGTCAACGCCGGAAACTTCGCGGGCTGCAATGCCAGCGATCTTGGAAACAACGACGTCATCAATGGTGGTGGTGCCGTACTGAGTCTCCAGGTTGTTGTTTACCTCGCGCTCTTCAGAAGCGGCAACGTTGTTCTCAGAGTGCTTTGCAGGAGTGTTGTTCTCAGACATGGTCTTTAAGGCCTTTCCTTAAAAATTGACTTGCATGGTCGCAATATGAAATTGAAGGACCAAGAACCAACGGTTCAAAATCCTTCCTTGAGCGTACCTACCGCCCAAGCAGACGTGGGGTCTAGGACAACAATATTTACCAAAACGTGATTATTGGCACTATTGCCGGAGTGGTTTGAAAAACACCAGCCCATCGTGCTTAAATACTTAGGTTGCTTTAACAGGGCAGCGCGAACCGATAATGGGCCGTCTTAAACACGGTGCATATCGGGGAGACGCTGAGCTGGTAAAGCGAACATGACACCTTCGTTGTCACCGTGGCTCAGGGGTTTCCTGAAACACAGACTGGAAGGTCATCCGATCGGGCTAGGTCCGCGCTAGAGCAGAGACACCCCGAGACGATGGACCGGAGAAGGGGCATGGCAAATAAACAGCGGCAGTTAGCGAATAGGACACTCTCCACGTGTAATGCGTGAAAACCGTCCTCTTCACAATACTTTGACTACGGGTCTTGTACCCCGTCAGGAGCACTGCAGACTGGCATTTGCCATGTGCTGTATCTCTTGGTTGTCATGACAGTCAGACCACTGGCGTTGTGTCAGGCCCCAGGCCCGGACAACGTTATAGAGAAATCGAGAAGCAATTTCCCACCGCTTCACGCCCCGGAAACGCCGGGAATGTGAAAGTGGGGAAGCGAGGAAGAGGATAAGCGTGGCGGGACAAAAGATCCGCATTCGGCTGAAGGCCTATGACCACGAGGCAATCGACGCTTCTGCAAAGAAGATCGTCGAGACCGTTACCCGTACGGGTGCTCGTGTAGTTGGCCCAGTGCCGCTCCCAACCGAGAAGAACGTGTACGCAGTTATTCGTTCTCCGCACAAGTACAAGGACTCTCGCGAGCACTTCGAGATGCGCACGCACAAGCGCCTGATCGATATTCTCGACCCGACCCCGAAGACCGTTGATGCTTTGATGCGCATCGATCTTCCGGCAAGCGTCGACGTGAACATCCAGTAAGCGACTTTGGTGGAGAACTAATAATGAGTGAAAACGAGATCAAGGGCATTCTGGGCAAGAAGCTCGGCATGACCCAGGTCTTCGACGATGAGAACCGCGTTGTTCCGGTTACCGTCGTTGAAGCAGGGCCATGCGTTGTCACCCAGATTCGCACCCCCGAAACCGATGGTTACAGTGCCATCCAGATCGCCTTTGGCGAGATTGACCCACGCAAGGCAAACAAGCCTGAGTCTGGTCACTTCAAGAAGGCTGGCGTAACCCCGCGTCGTCACGTTGCAGAAATCCGCATGGACGACACCTCCGCATACGAGGTTGGCCAAGAGGTCAAGGTAGACATCTTCGAAGGCATCACCTTCGTTGACGTCACCGGCCAGACCAAGGGCCACGGCTACGCTGGTGCTATGAAGCGCCACGGCTTCCAGGGTCAGGGCGCAGCTCACGGTAACCAGGCCGCTCACCGCCGCGTTGGTGGTATCGGTGGCGCTGCTACCCCGGGCCGCGTCTTCAAGGGCAAGCGCATGGCTGGCCGCATGGGCCACGACCGCGTGACAACCCAAAACCTGAAGATTCAGAAAGTCGATGTCGAGTCCAACCTGCTGCTCATCAAGGGTGCTATCCCTGGTGCGCGCGGCGGCCTCGTCACCGTTAAGACCGCAGTGAAGGGCGGTGCACACGCATGAGCAACCTCAAGCTAGACGTCCACACCTCTGAAGGTAAGACCAATGGCTCCGTGGACCTGCCGGCTGAAATCTTTGACACCGAGGCATCCGTTGCTTTGATGCACCAGGTTGTCAACGCACAGCTTGCTGCTGCTCGTCAGGGCACCCACGCCACCAAGACTCGCGGCGCTGTCCGTGGTGGTGGCCGCAAGCCTTTCCGCCAGAAGGGCACCGGTCGTGCGCGCCAGGGTTCCATCCGTGCGCCGCACTACACCGGCGGTGGCACCGTCCACGGCCCGCAGCCACGTAGCTACGCACAGCGCACCCCTAAGAAGATGATCAAGGCTGCTCTCTTCGGTGCGTTGTCTGACCGTGCTCGCAACGAGCGCATCCATGTCATCGAAGAGTTGGTTCCAGGCCAGAAGCCGTCCACCAAGGCGGCCAAGGCTTTCCTCGAGTCCCTGACCGAGCGCGACAACGTGCTGCTGGTTATCGGCCGCGAGGATATCAACGCCCGTCGTAGCGCTAATAACCTGCCGAACGTTCAGATCCTGGACGCCGGTCAGCTCAACACCTACGACGTTCTCTACTCCGATGACGTTGTGTTCTCCGTTGAGGCGCTACACACCTTCATCACTCGCGCTACCGGCGCGGATAAGGAGGAGAACTAATGGCTAAGATTTCTAACCCGCGCGATGTCATCATCGCCCCGGTTGTATCTGAGAAGTCCTACGGTCTGATGGAGCAGAACGTTTACACGTTCTTCGTCTCCCCAGACTCCAACAAGTCCCAGATTAAAGATGCCGTCGAGCAGATCTTTGACGTGAAGGTCGACTCCGTGAATACCGTAAACCGTGCAGGTAAGCGCAAGCGCACCCGCACCGGCTTCGGTCAGCGTAAGTCCACCAAGCGCGCATACGTGACGCTCCGTGAAGGCAGCGACTCCATCGACGTCTTCGGCGCAGGCGCTTAAGCGCCACCGGAGAGCCGAAAGGAAAAGGAAGAATTATGGCTATTCGTAAGTACAAGCCGACAACTCCGGGTCGCCGCGCATCCTCCGTATCTGAGTTTGACGAGATCACTCGTTCGACTCCGGAGAAGTCCCTGCTGCGCCCGCTGAGCAAAACCGGTGGTCGTAATAACTACGGCCGCATCACCACCCGCCACATCGGCGGTGGCCACAAGCGCCGTTACCGTCTGATCGACTTCCGTCGTAACGACAAGGACGGCATTCCGGCAAAGGTCGCTCACATTGAGTACGACCCGAACCGCACCGCAAACATTGCATTGCTGCACTACGTAGATGGCGAGAAGCGCTACATCATTGCGCCGAAGGGCCTGAAGCAGGGTGCCGTTGTCGAGTCCGGCCCGAACGCAGATATCAAGGTGGGCAATAACCTGCCGCTGCGCAACATCCCGACCGGTTCGACCATCCACGCTGTTGAGCTCAAGCCTGGCGCTGGCGCTAAGCTGGCTCGCTCTGCTGGTGCTTCCATCCAGCTGCTGGGTAAGGAAGGCAAGTACGCAGTTCTGCGTATGCCGTCTTCTGAAATCCGCCGCGTGGACATCCGTTGCCGCGCAACGGTTGGTGAAGTTGGCAACGCCGAGCAGATGAACATCCGCTGGGGCAAGGCCGGCCGCATGCGTTGGAAGGGCGTTCGCCCGACCGTCCGTGGTGTCGTTATGAACCCGGTTGACCACCCACACGGTGGTGGTGAGGGTAAGACCTCCGGTGGTCGCCACCCAGTGTCCCCATGGGGTCACAAGGAGGGTCGCACCCGCAACCCGAACCGTTACTCCAACAACATGATCGTGCGCCGTCGTCGCCCGAACAAGAAGCGCTAAGAGGAGGTAAACAATGCCACGCAGCCTTAAGAAAGGCCCGTTCGTCGATGAGCACCTCCTCAACAAGGTGGATGCTCAAAACGATGCAGGCACCAAGCAGGTCATCAAGACCTGGTCTCGCCGCTCGACCATTCTCCCCGATTTCATCGGACACACCTTCGCCGTCCACGACGGCCGCAAGCATGTGCCGGTCTTCATCGAGGACTCCATGGTCGGCCACAAGTTGGGCGAGTTTGCACCAACCAAGACCTTTAAGGGTCACGTCAAGGATGACAAGAAGGGACGTCGATAAGCGATGAGTGAGACCATCACCTCCGCATCCGCCACGGCCCGCTACGTCCGCGTTACCCCGATGAAGGCACGTCGTGTGCTCGATCTGGTCCGCGGCAAGTCCGTAAGCGAAGCTTTGGCAATCCTGAAGTACGCACCGCAGGGTGCTTCCAAGCCAGTTGCAAAGGTCGTTGCTTCCGCAGCCGCTAACGCTGAGAACAACTTCGGCCTCGACCCACGCACCCTGGTCATCTCTGAGGCATACGCCAACGAGGGACCGACCATGCGTCGTTTCCAGCCGCGTGCACAGGGTCGTGCATTCATGATTCGTAAGCGCACCAGCCACATCACCGTGGTTGTCGAAAGCCAGCAGGAAGGGGCCAAGTAATGGGCCAGAAGATCCATCCTCACGGCCTACGTTTGGGCATCACCTCCGACTGGAAGACCCACTGGTTCGCGGATAAGGACTACGCGAACTACGTAGCCGAAGACATCAAGATTCGTAACTACCTCAACAAGGGCCTCGAGCGCGCCGGCATCGCCGACATTGTTATCGAGCGCACCCGTGACCGCGTACGCGTGGACATTCACACCGCCCGCCCGGGCATCGTGATTGGCCGCCGTGGTGCTGAGGCTGACCGCATCCGTCGCGAGCTGGAAAAGCTCACCGGCAAGATGGTTGCCCTCAACATCCTCGAGGTCAAGCAGGTAGACGCAAACGCAACCCTCGTTGCTCACTCCATTGCGGAGCAGCTGGTTAACCGCGTCGCATTCCGTCGTGCAATGCGCAAGGCTATCCAGTCCGCTATGCGCCAGCCACAGGTTAAGGGCATCAAGATCCTGCTGTCCGGCCGCCTGGGCGGTGCAGAAATGTCCCGCGTCGAGCGCTACCACGAGGGCCGCGTTCCGCTGCACACTCTTCGCGCCGAGATCGACTACGGCACCGCAGAGGCCCACACCACCTTCGGCCGCATCGGCATCAAGGTGTGGATCTACAAGGGTGACGTCGTCGGTGGCGTACGCGAGTCCGAACTGAACGCTCCGGCACAGGGCCGTGGCCGTGGTGACCGCAACGGTCGCTCCCGCCGCGGTGGCCAGCGCCGCCAGCGTGCACAGCAGAAGCAGGAGGGCTAATCCATGCTGATTCCTAAGCGTGTTAAGTACCGCCGTCAGCACCGCCCGAGCCGTCGTGGCGTGTCCAAGGGCGGAAACCGCATTAACTTCGGCGATTACGCAATCCAGGCACTGGAGCCTGCGTACATCACCAACCGTCAGATTGAGGCCGCACGTATTGCCATCAACCGCCACGTTAAGCGTGGTGGCAAGGTGTGGATCAACATCTTCCCGGACCGTCCGTTGACCCAGAAGCCGCTCGGTGTTCGTATGGGTTCTGGTAAGGGCCCGGTTGAGAAGTGGGTGGCTAACGTGAAGCCTGGCCGCGTACTTTTCGAGATGAGCTACCCAACTGAGGCTGTTGCAATCGAGGCTCTGCGCCGCGCTGGCCAGAAGCTTCCTTGCAAGGTCCGCATCATCAAGAAGGAGGACCAGTTCTAATGGCAACCGGTACCCCCGCCCACGAGTTCCGTGAGCTCGACAACGCAGAGCTGGAAACCCGTCTGAAGGATGCGAAGGAAGAACTGTTCAACCTTCGTTTCCAGAAGGCCACCGGCCAGCTGACCAACAACCGCCGCATCGGCACGGTTAAGCGCGACATTGCCCGCATCTACACCGTTCTGCGCGAGCGCGAGCTGGGCCTGTCTGTCGCTCCGGGAGCTGAGGCTTAATCATGAGTGAGGCTAACGTGACTGAATCCAAGAAGGGACCAACTCCGAAGAAGGAGAAGGTCAAGGGTGCTCCTAAGGTCCGCACCGGCTACGTCGTCTCGGACAAGATGTCCAAGACCATCGTCGTCGAGATCGAAGACCGCAAGCAGCACGCTCTGTACGGCAAGATCATGCGCTCTAACAAGAAGGTTAAGGCGCACGATGAGGAAGAAACCGCAGGCGTAGGCGATCTCGTACGTATCGCTGAGACCCGCCCGCTGTCCAAGGACAAGCACTTCCGTCTCGTAAAGATCATCGAGAAGGCTAAGTAAAACCTAGCCAGCGCAGCCCCTGTACCGGACCATATGGTTCGATACAGGGGCCTTTCGCTGTTTTAGAGCTCTTAAGGCCGGGCCCTTCCGTAGAACCAGTAGGGCACCCAGGTGACGTCGTCGGAAGAAAGGCCCCAATCTCTCACCACGAGGCCCCGGACCTTCTTCGCCAAGTCCCCCTCGCCGGAGACCCACACGTATCCTGGCGTCGGCGCACCGGCATAATCTGCTTTCAGCGTGGCAACGACAGAATCCGCCTCCTTGTGCGGCTCGGTGCGAAGGACGCGCATGCTGCGCACGCGGGACTCCCACCTGTCCGTAAGCCCGGGCTCTACCTCGTCATCGCTGGTGACCACCGCTACAACGTCGGTGGAACCGAGCTTCGCTGGGTCATGTTCCTCTTGGTAGGAAAGGATGTGCCGAAGGGCAGGCAGGGCGGAGGCATCGGCGACCAATAGCTGCGCAGCCTCGGTAGGCCGCCACATCTCGTTGCAGGTAAAGAACCCCGCTGTATCGCCGGGTTGCGCGCGCAGAATCCATCGCGAGCCGGGGCCGGAATCGCCGTGGGTGACCACATCGACATCGATAGTGGCCTCCTCGGGGTGGAGCGCGCGGATGGTGTACCAGCGCAGGTCCGGCCGCGTCTCCTCGTCTATAGCGGCGACGGCGGCTCGGAGGTTAACGCCGTCGACGGGGAAGGGCGTAAATTCCTGCCCGGTTTGGGGCATGACAAGGCCAAAGAATTCATCGGGGCCGGCAAGGTCATACGTCCGGAACGCCTCGGCATGAAACGTCAGGCGGTGCAGGCGCGGCCGGATCAGTTCATTCGCGGTCAGGGTAACGGGAATCAGTTGGTGTTCAGTCATCGGGGACGATTGTAGGGAACAGCTCATGCATTCAACATACTCGTTCGAAGCTAAGCCTTGCCTAATCCTTTGATTGGGGTCTAGGATCAGCAACGTCAATTTCTTCCTTTTTGAAAGGGCCAGCTTCATGAAGATTTTCGGACGCCGCACCATGGGCGTTGTGGCACTGCTGTCAGCCGGAGCCGTCGCATTAGCCGGTTGCTCGCGTGGTGAGGGCGATGAAAGCACGCAGTCCACCGACGCCGCCAGCGAAGAGCGCGTGGCTAGCCTGGGCCTGGGGGATGCCGATACGCTGCTCGCCCTAGGCATTACTCCCGTGACGGTGGCGCCGTGGGGCGCTGAGGGCGATGGCGATCCTTCCGGCGTTGGCCCGTGGTCAAAGAAGCTGCTTGGCGATGCCAAGCCTGAGGTCATCTACAACACCGCAACTGGTTTCACCGCGGATACCTTCGAGCAGATTACCGCTGCTGATCCCACCAAGATTATTGCTGTGAACCAGGCAGTAGATGCGCGCACGAAGGAATCCCTGGAGGATATCGCGCCGACCACCGTCAAGCCGGATGGCTATGAAGACTGGCAGGTTCCCTGGGAGGACCAAGTTGAGGCCATCGCGGATGCCGTGGATAAGGAAGACGAAGGCGATAAACTTATCAAGGACACCGAGAACGCCTTCGAGGAATTCCGCCGCGAGCACACCGAGTTGCAGGGCAAGTCCGCAGCCATCGTCATGCCTTATGACGGCAAGATTGGCCTGTACACCGATGAGGATGGGCGCGGCCAGTTCATCGAGGATCTTGGCATGGAAATCCCCGATGAGTTGAAGGGCGATGGCAGCAGCTTCTTCGTTGACATTGCCCCGGAAAACTACGCAAAGCTGAACCAGGTTGATCACCTCTTTGTCCTGGACTACAACGGCTCTGCCGATGTCTTGAAGAAGGATAAGACCTTCCAGGGCCTCGATGTAGTCAAGGATAAGCGTGTGCGCTACCTGGACACGGATACTGGCAACGCCATGAGCATGCCGAACCCAGTGACCATCCCTTGGGCAATAGATAAGTTTGAAGAGAAGCTGTAATTGTCAGCAACCACGAAGGACGGCCAGACTATCCAGACGGGTTCCACAGCGCAAAACCCCACAGCCACACCGGTGATGGAGCGGGGAAAGGGTCGCACGACGTTCCTTGTCGCCCTCATCCTCGCCAGCCTCGCGCTGGCGGTGGCGTCCTTGGCGCTGGGTTCCCGTTCCATTCCACCCGATGAGGTCATCGCCGCGCTGCGCAGGGCAGGCGAGCAGGATATCCGCGATATCGTGTGGAACCTGCGCATGCCGCGCACCTTCTTGGCCTATTTCGCCGGCGCGGCCCTTGCCGTCGCCGGTGTCTTGGCGCAATCGTGGACCAGGAACCCGCTGGCGGACCCGGGCTTTATCGGTATTACCGCGGGCGCGTCGTTCTTCGTTGCCCTAGGCACGGCCATTGGCATCGCTACCACCACCGGCATGCGGACCACCCTCGCGCTCGTTGGCGCGGGCATTACCACGCTGCTGGTTCTGGCCGTCTCGCGGCGGTTCCAGGACCCACTGACGCTCATTCTCGTCGGCGCCGGCGTCTCCGCCGCCTTGGGATCGGGCGCGGCGATCATCGGCCTGTATTCCACGGACGTGCTCGATAGCATGCGGCGCTGGACCATCGGCTCGACCTTTGGGCGCGGCCCAGAAGACGTCGCCATTGCGGGTATTGGCCTGCTCATTGGCCTCGCGTGCGCGGCGATGGCGGCTAGGCCGCTCGACCTTTTGGCCATGGGGGAGGAGTCCTCGCTCGCCTTGGGCGGGTCTCCCACCACCGCGCGGGTGGGCGCGGCGCTCAGCGTCGTGGTGCTGGCCGGCAGCGCCACGGCGGCAACGGGCCCCATTGCCTTCGTCGGCTTCGCCATCCCTCACATCGTGCGGCGGGTGGTTGGCCCCAGCGTGGCCACGATGATCTTGCCCTCCGCGCTCTTGGGCGGTTGCGCCGTGCTCGCGGCCGATATCATCGGCCGGCTCATCGTGGGTAACTCGGAGCTAGAGATGTCTATCGTGCTTGCCATCGTGGGCGCGCCCTTCCTCATTTGGGGCGCCCACCGTGGCGTGGGCAGAGCGTGGGGCGATAACGCATGACAACAATAAACAGTATCCTGCAAGCGCAACAGCGTCGCCAGCACGTCCGCGTGCTCGCCTCTACGCTCGTATTTGGCCTTATTGCGCTTGCCGCCTACCTGGTATTGCTGGGGCAAGGGCCGCTGGAATTGAGCCCGCGGCAGGTCCTCGATGTGCTCACCGGCGGCGGCAGCGAGAGCCACATCAGGGTGGTGTGGGACTTGCGCCTGCCTGTTGCCATCGCCACCGTCATCGTCGGCGCCGCCCTCGGCGTGGCCGGTTCGTGGACGCAGACCATGGCCCGCAACCCGCTAGCATCGCCGGATATCCTCGGCGTTACTGGCGGCGCATCGGTCCTGGTGGTGCTGGGCACCGTGCATTCGCGCCCCGGTTTCGCGGACGGTATCCCGGACTTCTGGTGGCGGGCATGCTTGGCGATGTGCGGTGCCCTCCTCGTCGTTATTCTCCTCGCCGTCTTGGGTGGCATCGGCACGAGCAATCGCATCGTCATCGTCGGCATTGCCTTATCGCTGATGTTTCAGGCCATCGTGGCGTATTTGATGCGCAGCGCCCAGATCCAGCGCGCGGCCGAGGCACAGACGTGGCTGGCAGGCTCGACCGGGTTCGTGCGCATGGAGGTCATCGTCCCTCTGCTGGTGGCCCTGGCGCCGTTTCTCGCCATAGGCATCTGGTGCGCGCGGGAGCTGCCGCTGCTTGCCCATGATGATTCCTCCGCGACCACCCTGGGTGTCAATATCACCCGCCAGCGCGCCCTGTTGCTCATCGCGGCAACCGGTATCTGTGCCGTGGTGGTTTCGGTGGTGGGACCCATTGGATTTATCGCGCTGCTAGCGCCGCACCTGGCGCGGATGGTGGCGCACACGCCTACGCCATCGCCGGTGGCATCGGCAGCCGCGGGCGCAGCGCTGCTGACCGTGTGCGCCGTCATCGCTGGCGCGATTCCGGTCAATGCCCCGGTGGGCGCGGTTTCCTCGGTCATCGGCGGCTGCGCCCTGGTGGTATTGGTGTGGAATGCGGCCCGGCGCACCTAAACGCTGTGGCGCGCGACAGCGAGGACCGGACAAACGAGCCAACCACAAAGTCCTACACAGTCGTTCGTGGATGAAGGAAAAGATATGACGGATAATCAGCCCACGCGCTCGAAGCGCCGGTGCAGCCTCGAAGCCACCGGCATCCATGCGGGATATAAGGACGGCGAGGATATCCTCGCCGGCGTCGACCTGCACGCCCGCGCCGGTGAGGTCACCACGCTCATTGGGCCCAATGGCTGCGGCAAGTCCACGCTGCTTAAGACGCTATCTAAAATCCTGGCCCCGCGGCAGGGCAGCGTCATGGTCGGGGAGGCTGACCTGCATGCGATGAACGCGAAGGAAGCCGCGCAGCAGGTGGCGTTGCTGCCACAGCACCCCGTGGCGCCGGATGGGCTGCGGGTAGGCGAGTTGGTCGCGCGCGGGCGCCACCCCTATCAGGGCAGGATGCGCGGCCTTTCTCCTACGGACCGAGAGATCATCGCCCAGGCCTGCGAGGCCACGGAGATTGTGGACTTCCTCGACCGCGATATCGCCTCCCTGTCGGGCGGGCAGCGCCAGCGTGTCTGGCTCGCATTGGCTCTGGCGCAAGATACGCCGGTGCTGCTTCTTGATGAACCCACGACCTTCCTTGACCCCGCCCATGCCATGAGCATGTTGGAGCTGGCTCGCGCACAGGCGCGCGCCGGCAAAACGGTGGTTGTGGTCCTGCACGATCTCATGCTCGCGGGCCACTACTCCGATTCCATGGTGGTGATGAAGGCCGGCGATATCATCGCGCGCGGGGCGCCGAAACAAGCGCTGGCTCCGAAGGTATTGGCGCAGGCCTATGGTATCGAGGCGGAGGCCTGGGACGACCCGCTTGGCGATGCCCCCATTATCGTCCCTCGCCGCGTCCTCCCCAGCGACAGCTAAGCGCTGCCCGCGCTAAGCGCCAGGAGCGTTTGGCTTGGCTACTGCCGCGCCAACCGGCGGATGTCCAAAACCGAAATGGCGATGATGAAGAGGTTGAGCACGCAGCCGACACTCAACAGGAAATTGCCAATGCGGTAGGTGCCCGTACCCACGGCCGCCATGTTGCCGTATATGTAGATCCAGATTACCCAGCCCACCAGCAGCACGATGCCGGCGATGCCGGAGAGTAGCTTGAGGCTGCGTGGGGAGGCGGGGGCGAAGAATTTAAAGGCGGCATCGATAAGCGCGCCCGCTGCAAGGATGATGCTTACTCCACCCGAGAGCCAGAGGGGGAGTAGGGCTGCGGTGCCGACGACGACGGGGAGGATGAACGCGAGGAACGCTAAGAGGAATAGTCCCAGGTGTATCCACAGCGTGCGCTTGGTATAGCTCATAGGGCAGACTCTACTTCCTTGCGCAGTGGGGGATTGGCGCCGGTGCGGGAGACGGTGATGCCGGCTGCGGTGGCAGCGAAGTGGAGGATTTCGCGCCACTCTTCGGCGCTTAGTGCTGCGGCCTTGTCCACATCGAGGCCACGTTCATCTAATTGCGCCAAAAGGGCTGCCATGATGGTGTCGCCGGCACCGATGGTATCGGTGACTTCAACTGCGGCGGCGGGAACGTCGAGGGACGTGTCCCCAGCCCTGACGCTAATTCCGTCGCCGCCGCGGGTGGTGACCACGATGGGCACTTGGTTGGTGAAGTCCTCGCCTAAAAAGTCCACCTCTTCATCTGATAGCTTCAGCACCGAGACGTGTGGCAGCAAATCCGTCAGGAATTTCTTATGCGCTTCGGTGGCATAAAAGGGCCGGATATTGGGATCTAGGGCCACGAGCGTTCCCTGTGCGGCGAAGTCCCTGAGCAGCTGCGCGTAGCGGGAAGCGCCCGGTTCCAAGGCCAGGGAGACGGTACCGAAGCAGGCGATATCTGCCGGAGCTAGTTTGGGCTCAACGAAGCGATCTGCGGTGCCTTCCACATAAAAGTTATAAGAAGCCGTGCCGTTTTCCGCGATGGTGGTCACCGCCAAGGTGGTCGGTTCTTCGCCGCGCTGCACGTGGGCGGTCTCGACGCCTTCTTCCTCCAAGCGTCGAAATAATTCTTGGCCAAACCCATCGGTAGAAATCCGCGATTGAAACTCCACGTCCGCGCCCAAGCGCGCCGCCGCGATGGCCACGTTGAAGGGGCCGCCGCCCAGCGCCGGGGTGAGGTCATTCAAGCGGCCGGGGGATACCGGAACCAAGTCCACGAGGCCTTCGCCGCACACATGAATAGTCATAGTTCCATAGTATCGGGGACATGAACCACCGACCGAACTTTCACCTTGCCCCACCACTGGGCCGCCTCAATGACCCCAATGGCCTTTTTGTGGATGGCGATATTCTGCACGCGTATTACCAGCATGACCCTGCTTTTCCGCACAAGCCCAAGCGGACTGGCTGGGGTCACGCCACCACCACGGTGTCCGCGCCTACTCCATGGCGGCATTATCCCGATGCGCTCTATCCTGACCTGCCCTATGACAAGGATGGGTGCTACTCCGGCGGGGCCGTTGTTGACGGCACTGACGTGTGGCTTTTTTATACGGGGAACTTGAAAGAAGACGGGCGCCGCATCCCGTCGCAGAACCGCGTGCGGGTTATAGACCCTTCCGGGCCAGAAGGCGGGATCTATGTCCGCGATACCGACAACCCGCTCATCGCTGATTCTCCGGAGGGATATACCGGCCATTTCCGCGATCCCCATATTTCCCGCGCCGGGGAGGGAGGGCGCATGGTCATTGGTGCGCAAACGGAAGACGAACGCGGAACCATCGTGCTGTATTATTCGCAGGATTTAAAGCGGTGGGAATTCCAAGGTGAGCTTGTTTTTGATGATCCCGCGCAGCTTCCCGGTGGCTATATGTGGGAGTGTCCCAACCTGCTGACCTTTGGGGATAAACACGTGCTGATCTTCTGCCCACAGGAGGAAACGGACCGGTGTGGCTACGTCGTCGGCACCTTGGACGGGCTTAATTTCCACGTTGAGCGCGGCTTTACCCTTCTGGATCACGGCACGCAGTTTTATGCGCCGCAAGCAACCGAGGAAAATATCCTGTTGGGCTGGATGGGCATGCCCGGTCATGATGAGACGCCAACGCAGGGGTGGGTGCATACCTTGACTATTCCGCGGCGGCTGTGGCTGGAAGATAACTACCTGTGTCAAGAACCGCTGTGGCCTGCGCTGCCGGAAACCCGCGGCAGGGACGGCTTTGGCTCGACCATCGATGTAACGGGGGAGGGGGCTTATGCGCTTGTCGACGCCACCGGGAAGGAAGCGTTCCGCGTGGTGCAAGGCGGTGGCACCATCTCTTTCAACGGCGGTGAGCCGATCACATGCCCCGATGGAGAAATGCGGCTCATTGCCGATGGCTGCGCCGTAGAAGTCTTTGCCGGCGGCGGTCGCATCGCCGCGTCCTTCGCCGTTTTTGGGGATGCTCCCTGGCAGGCATGGGAGCCGCTGGACTAAGACCCTGCGAAACTAGGGTCGACAGCTTTTTGCTTTGTGGACATTTGGGTCCAAACAGACTTAAATGGGAAGTAGCCAATCACATCCGGTCATTTGATGTGACCTAAATAACAAAGGTCGGTCCATGGAGCATAAAGAGGTCGCCGCCCGCACCCTGAAGGCATTAGGCGACGAAGAAAATATTATTGCCCTTGCCCACTGCGCCACGCGCTTGCGCATGGTCTTGGATGATTCGGACAAGGTCGATACCGCAGCGCTAGACAACGATCCGGATCTGAAGGGCACCTTCGAAGCCGGTGGCATGTTCCAGGTCATCGTGGGCCCGGGTGATGTCAATATCGTCTTTCAGGAGATGACCAAGTCCATTTCCAAGGACGTCGCCGTGTCCACCGATCGCTTGAAGGATATTGCCGCGGAATCCGGCAACTGGTTTTCCCGCGCGGTCAAGGTCTTGGCCGATATCTTTGTTCCGCTAATCCCCATCCTGCTCGGCGGCGGTTTGTTGATGGCATTAAATAATGTGCTGACCGCGCCGGGACTATTTGGGGATCAATCCGTCATCGAAATGTATCCCTCGTGGGAAGGTTTTGCTGGGCTGGTCAACCTCCTGGCATCCGCTCCCTTTGCTTTCTTGCCCATCCTTGTGGGCTTTACTGCTACTAAGCGCTTTGGCGGCAATGAATTCCTCGGCGCTGGCATGGCCATGGCGATGGTCATGCCGGATTTGGTTAGCGGCTATAACGTTGCCGAGGCTATTGAAAATGGCGAGATGCCCTACTGGGATATCTTTGGCATCGACGTTGCCCAAGCTGGCTACCAGGGCTCCATCTTGCCCATTCTGGTCATCGCCTGGATCCTGGCGACGATTGAAAAGTTCCTGCACAAGCACCTCAAGGGCACCGTGGACTTCATGCTTACACCCCTGCTTACCCTGCTGGTGACGGGCTTTATTACCTTTATGGGGCTGGGCCCAATCTTGCGCACCGCCGGTGAGTGGTTGGGCATGGGGCTGGCCAACTTGTATGACTTTGCCGGTCCCGTGGCGGGCTTCCTTTTCGGTCTGGTTTATTCGCCGATCGTCATTACCGGCCTACACCAATCCTTCCCGCCCATTGAGACGATGCTGTGGAATGAGGGCGGTTCCTTCATCTTCCCCATTGCCTCGATGGCCAATATTGCCCAAGGTGGTGTGGCCTTGGCCGTGTACTTCTTGGCGCGCTCCGAAAAGCTCAAGGGCTTGGCCGGCGCCTCAGGTATCTCGGCACTGTTTGGTATTACTGGGCCCGCGATTTTCGGCGTTAACCTGCGCCTGCGTTGGCCGGTTTTATATCGGTATGGCGGCATCAGCTATTGCGTCTACGTTTATCGCCATTTTTGGCGTGCTTGCGGATGCCCTCGGTGCCGCCGGCTTCATTGGTTTCGTTTCCGTCCCCCGCTTTGTCCCGACCTTCTTGCTGTGTGGTGTCATCTCCTTCGCCGCAGCCTTCATCGGGGCCTACCTGTACGGGCGGGTGCTCATCCACCGCAACGGCACCATCGATCCTGATGAGGTCAATCCTCCCGCCGCACAGGCTATGGCCGCCGAGGCTGCTGAAGAGTTTGCTGCCAGCGCTTCCGCCGCCGCAGATGCCGCGACAATATTTTCCCCGCTAGAGGGAAATGCTGTGCCCTTATCCAAAGTTAAGGACCCCATGTTCGCCGGGGGCAAGCTAGGTAAAGGCGTTGCTATCGAACCGACCGTCGGCAAGCTCGTCGCGCCTGCCGATGGCACCATCACCGTGACCTTTCCTTCCCACCACGCCTACGCCCTGCGCGTAGACGACCCAGCGGTGGGACCGATTGACATCCTTATGCACATTGGCTTTGATACGGTAAACCTCAAGGGCGAACACTTCACCTCGCATGTCAATAAGGGCGATACCGTCAAGCAAGGCGAGGTCCTGGCTGAATTCGATATCGAGGCCATCAAGGAAGCGGGGCTGCCGGTAACGACGCCAATCGTTGTGTCCAACGCCAAGAAGACCGGTCCCGTTATTCCCACCGCGGCTTTCCGCGAGGGCGAGCTCATTGGCTCTGGGACGGACCTATTTACCGTTGACCCGAAGGCTCAGCAGGAGACTGCGGAGACTTCTACAAAGGAAGCAACGTCTTAAGGGCTGGGGTTTCTGATACAAGAAAGGCTGGGGATAAACCCAGCCTTTTACTTGCAGGTGTTCATTAGGCGCCGTTGCGCCGTTGCCCAGGCTTTGGGCGGCTGGTGTCACCACGGTGACAATGGCTACGGTATCGATCCCCTAGAAACCATAAGAGACCGCCAAGTCGGTCGCTACCAACACCGGCACGGCTAAGTTTTGTTGTGGGCCAATCGCGTGGGAAATTGCCTTAGGACTACTCAGGAATACGAGTGCTAACGCACACCTACTGTTTAGTGCAAGAGAATTGAACTATGCGAAGAATTTCCGGCGGGCGGTGAACACGCCGCCAAGCATCATTGCTGCAATGCTGAGGGCTGCCAGGAGCCGAGCGACAGTGTTCGAGCCGGTTTCTGCCGCCATGCCACGCGGAGCCTCAACAGCTGCAGGTGCTTCGGCTTCCACCGGTGTTTCGACGGGGGGCCTGCTCAGGAGCTGTTTCCTCGATTGCGCCACTTTGAGCGATTACTTCTTCTTTGTTGTTTTTGATCATTTCTTGGGAGGCGGCCTTCTCTTCTGGAGTAGGCTCCAAGTGAGTCCGAGATTGATCTCTGATGTAGGTAATGCCGTCCTTGGCGAGGTACCACGTCACGCCACCGATTACGAGAACTGCTGCTAAGGCAGCAATTCCAATTCCACTTTGCGCCTGAGCGTTTGCTTCCGGCGTAGGGGCGGTGGGTGTGACGCCGAAGGTGAGGGCGCCAGCTAACGCCGTGGCGGTCAGAACTTTAGGTATGCGATTTATTTTTGTCCTTAGGGGGCAGTGGAATAGGGAAGAGTCCGTCTGAGAGATAAACGGATCTAAAGATTAACAGGATTCTTTGTGCTGCATTACCGCTGCGCAAAGAAAAATCGTCCGATTATTTAAAACCAGGCACAGCTGTCCTAAATAGGGGGGTGCTAGGGCGAAAAGTTGCTTCGCATTCGAAGTTTGGAAAGCGCCACCCCCATATGGTTGAATGTATAGGTTGCGAGAGCTGGTCGGTCCGTAGCGGTGCGTTTCCGAATCGCCGGTCCGAGACCCATCGACGCTTTACGGTGTTCGTTGTAAAGGCTCGAGCACAGCAAGTTTGTAGACCGCGTGTGGCAAGGACGGAAATCTTGTCGCACATCAATCCAGGTCAGGAGACCCATAGTGATTCAGCAAGAATCGCGTCTGCGCGTCGCCGACAACTCTGGTGCACGTGAAATTTTGTGCATCCGCGTTCTCGGTGGCTCTGTCCGACGCTCCGCTGGCATCGGCGACGTAATTGTCGCGACCGTCAAGGACGCTGTTCCAGGCGGCAGCGTAAAAGAAGGCGATGTAATTAAGGCAGTTATCGTCCGTGCGAAGAAGGAGACCCGTCGTCCAGACGGTTCCTACATCCGCTTTGACGAGAATGCTGCAGTTATTCTGAAGGGCGATAGCGAACCTCGCGGTACCCGTATCTTCGGCCCGGTTGCTCGTGAACTTCGTGACAAGCGTTTCATGAAGATCGTTTCTCTAGCACCGGAGGTGATCTAATCTTATGAAGATCCATAAGGGAGATATGGTGATTGTCATTTCGGGCCCAGATAAGGGTGCGAAGGGCAAGGTCATCGAGGCATACCCGAAGCGCGAAAAGGTCCTCGTTGAGGGCGTTAACCGCATCAAGAAGCACGTCGCAAACTCCGCTACCGAGCGTGGCGCTGAGTCCGGTGGAATCGTTACCCAAGAAGCCCCGATCCACGTGTCCAACGTTGCGATCGTTGACTCCGAGGGCAACCCGACCCGCGTGGGCTACCGTTTCGACGAGAACGGCAAAAAGGTCCGTATCGCGCGTAGCAACGGGAAGGACATCTAAAAATGAGCGAGAACTACACCCCGCGTCTGAAGACTCGCTACCGCGAGGAAATCCGCAAGAACCTGAACGAAGAGTTCAACTACGACAACGTCATGCAGATCCCTGGCGTCACCAAGGTGGTCGTCAACATGGGTGTTGGCGAAGCTGCTCGTGACTCCAAGGTCATCAATGGCGCTCTCGAGGACCTGACCGCTATCACTGGTCAGAAGCCGCAGCTGCGTCGCGCAAAGAAGTCCATCGCGAACTTCAAGTTGCGTGAAGGCATGCCCATCGGCGCACGCGTTACCCTGCGTGGCGACCGCATGTGGGAGTTCCTGGACCGTCTGCTGACCATCGCGCTGCCACGTATTCGTGACTTCCGTGGTCTGTCTGACCAGCAGTTTGACGGTCACGGTAACTACACCTTCGGCCTGTCCGAGCAGTCCATGTTCTACGAAATCGACATTGACAAGATCGATCGTCCCCGTGGTATGGATATCACCGTCGTTACCAGTGCTACCAACGACGAGGAGGGCCGTAAGCTCCTGCGCGAGCTCGGCTTCCCGTTCAAGTAAATAGATCGCTAAAAGGTCCCAACTTCCATGGAAGGAGTTGGGACCTTTTAGTTTTATTGTCATCTGTGGATTCTAGGGGTCATTGCAACGATGACGGTTACTTGGGTGTGATACTACCGGTTTGTGTCAGGGCGTTGGTCATGACTTCGGCTGGGGTGCGCCAGTTGAGTGCTTTGCGTGGTTTGTGGTTGTGAATGTTGGCGATCATCTCTAGGTCCGTGGCGGCGTAGATGTACAGGCCACTGTTTTGGCAAGGTTTCTTCTGAGCCTACCGTTGGTGTTTTCGTTGCTGCCTCTCTCCCACGGCGATCCTGGACGGCAGAAGTAGATGGGAATATCAGTGGCCATGGTAAAAGCTATATGGCCAGACACTTCACTTCCTTGGTCCGGTTGAGTCCTCCTTATTAAGTCTTATTAACATAAGGAGGGTCGAACCTATCATTAGCCCGAGGGAGAACGTGTAGTTTGAATCATTCATTAATCCACCAAAAATGGATAGCACAAACCCGACGAAAAATACCCCAGACTCCGATCTTGGGTAAAAATCTCTACGTATAGAGGCGTTATACAGGGTCAAGTATATTACTGCCATAGCAAGAGGGAAAACACTTAATTCTCCCCAGAAAAAGCCCGCTAGAGAAGTGGATACAAGAATGATTAAAGGAAGTAAAACAGATTTCGATATACGACTAAACAAAGCTAATCACATTTCTCACGGGGGAGCCTTCGTCCATCCATTGGTTATAAATAGCTCAGGTCATCACGGTGATCGGCATAGACCCAATTTCTCTTAGTGGTCAGTCTATTCTATCACTTATTTGGGTCATCACTGCATACGGGCTCAATTTCCACTGACTTTCCCAAGAACCCGTAAACAGTTAGCTAAATTTATTATGCATAGTTTTTCTTTGTCAAAAGGAATGAATCAGGAAGGTAGGTAGATACCCGGCATATTCCATTGAACTATGTTTAACATGCTGAATGCAGCAGTCCAGGTTAGCTTCCAACCTATTCGGGCAGAGATTAAAGGCTTGGTGCGTAAAAACCACTTTAAAACGCAAAATGAGCCCGGCCCGAGCTAGTAATCGACCATGCTCGGGGCTGAGCTCTGGGTTAGGGGTTGATGCTTCTTGGGTTCTAAGGTCGTGGAGCAGTTCCTCGGTGAGAGTTCGTTGCGGTTGGGCGGTCAACGAACCCCGGAGCTTAAGGGCTACTGACTGCCTTTAGACCGCTTTTTCACCAGTACTATGCCGCCGACAACAAAGAGTGCGGCGAGCACGAGAACCCAACCGATATTGGCACCCGTAGAAGCTAGTGCGCCGTTGTGGGGGCTGGAAGAGCCTCCGCCGGATCCGGAGCTTGGACCAGAGCCACTGCCTGCGCCCTTAGCAGTAGTGGACTTGGTGGAGCCGTTCGACTTCCCAGCGCCATTTCCCATGGATGCCTTAGCGCCCGCATTCGATCCAGATGAGTTAGTTGCCTTGGACTTATCGGACCCCGGCTTATTAGTGTCGGTGCTATTCGAGCCGTTATCTGGCTTGGTAGCGCCTGGCTGCTTAACCTTCGAGGAGTCTGCGGGCTTGCCCTCTTCCTCTTCGCCTTCTTTGTCAGTGCCTTTTCCACCGGGCTGGGTGGTTGAATCGCCCACGAGGAAGGTCACGGTGTGCCAGTCGGTGAGTTTGTCGCCGTCGTTGTTGACGGTGCGCATTTCCATTTCGTAGCGCCCTGGTTCGGTAAAAATCCAGTGCGCGTGGACGTGGAAAGGACCATCCTCAACGCCTTTGATCGTATGGGTACCGTTGCTATCGGCTAAGGTGCGTGCCGGTGTGTTTAGGGAGGCAGTGTGGCCGGCCCACCATTTTCCGTCCGTAGGTGCCGACTTAGGGCGAACTTCGATCGCGGCGTCACGGTAGTCTTGCCCCACCTTGATCGTGTCCCACCCCGGCCACACAGCGTCGTGGTCCTGTTGCAATGGTAGGTGGTAGATCGTTGAGCCAGTCTTTACCATTCCGGTAAAAGACAGCGTCTTAGCCAGGGAGTCAGCGACCGTCACGCGGCGGGCATCGTGAATGCGCAGCGCTACGTCTTCAGGCACGTTGTGTTGGTCGTCTTCGTTGACATAGAAGCCGAGCTTGTTGTCCACAACCTTTGGCCCGAAGTCGATGTGGCCCTTGGTAATCTCGCGCTTCTTAGACGGTTCTGCGCTGGGAGCAGGTTCCGTTGTCTCTGGGCTTGGTTCCTTCGACGGTGTGGTGCTTTCCGTGCCGTTGGAGTCGCCTTCAGTGGCACTGTCGTTCCCAGTAGTGGGTGGGGCAGCAGATGATGAATCCTCGGTAGCTACCTTGAAGCGCAGAACAGCCTTTTTCGCAGGCTTACCGTCTTTTTCTGCGACCGTGACACCAACTTCATACGTACCGGGTTTGTTGAATGCCCAGTTGAGGTGCATGTGTTCTGCGGTTTCGGTGGTGTAGGAATGCGTGTCATCGCTGCCGGCAAGGCGCTGGTCCAGCCCGGTCTGATCAGCCTGGTATGCCAACCATTCGCCGTCCTTCGGGGCGCTGACGGGGGTGAAGGTAAAGGTGTAATTCTTCTTGGTGTCCTTGTAAGCATCCTCAGTGCTGAGCCCAGGCCACACTACACCGGTGCGCTGTGTCTCTGGCAGGACGTAGGCAGCGCTGCCTTTCTTTCCAAAGTGCGGAATGTCTTTGTTCAAAGTGGACTTGACCTGCTTTGGAACGGTGAAAAAGACATCGGAAGGCTTACGCCAGATTGCACCAATGTGGTACAGGTTCGTCTCGTCCTTGATGCCCAGGTGCAGCTCACCATCTTCGTGGATCGGGGAGATATCTACGTGACCCCGGTGCAGATTGAGCTCCTTGTGCGGGGTGTCTTTATCCTTCGGGTTCTGCGGCTTGGGTGAGGGGATCTTGGGAACAGAAGGCTTCGAGGTCGTGGAAGGCGATGGATTCTTGGATGGGGCAGAGCCTTCTGATTCTTCCGAATCCTGCGGCTTCTCTGGGGCGTCGGAGTCTTCTGGCTTCTCCGATCCTTCTGGTTCCTGTGAATCCGTGGAGTCAGAAGCCTCAGCGAACGAGACGGTGGTCTCAGCGATCGGCTCATAAGCATCTTTGTGAGTATGGCTAAATAGCGTGGCGCCACCGGCATCGGAGCGGGAATCAGGAACGATGCGCAGCATGAGTTGGTATCCGGGCTGCTTACAACTATCGATGAGTTGCCTGCTCGTTCTTTGCCCCGGCCCGGAAGTAAAGCTGATTTCGCAATCTGCAATATGCTTTTCCGGCAGGCTGGTCATCGGTTCGCCATTTACCTTGTAGAAACCGCCGGTAACGCGCACCGTGGTGCGGTCATCTTCGGGCTCTACGGTGATGTCGATATTGCGGTCACCATCGCCGTACACCTCGCTGGTGGACACGGTGATATCTGAGCTCTCGATCTTAAGGGGATCGGTCTCAAACGGCTCTATCTCTTCCATCTCAGGGGTAGGAAGCTCGCCGCTTTTCGTTGTATAAGCTTCGGCATCTTCATCGTCCTTTTCCCCATCGGTGCTGGTCCAGGACTTTACGGGTTCGGATACCCAGCGAGGGCTTGGGGAATCATTGTCGGGAATAAAGATGGCTTGGAAGTTGGATTCTTCATCACCAATCATTTCATCCCACGAAGCTTTACCGCCTTCTACCTTGCGCTCGGCAAGGTAGTGGCCGTTGATGGTGAATACGGCGCGGCCGGAGTCTTTGGCATTGCCAGTATCGAGGGAGAGCGTGGTGAGGATGCCTTGCTTCGCGCCCTTTGTATCGGCCTTGGAGGGAGCCATCTTAAATATAGGAGCGTTGGACTCGGCCCCTTCGGAGCCTGAGTATTCAGACTTGGCGTCGTTAAAGGCGGTATCAAGGTCGGTGATCGTGCGCTCGGCGGGGTTGGTTCCGCCTACCTGCCAGACCAAGGTTTGTGGCTCGGAGTGGATGAAAGTGCCATCCTTCTTTCGCGCAGAAGCGCGGTAGGTGACCTCGTAGTGGCCAGGACGGGTAAACGTCGTGGCGTTATGCGTGTGCGTGCCTGCATTGACCCAGGTGGTACGGAATCCCGGGTCGTGGGAGGACCAGAGGCGGTTCAGAGGATAGTTCTCGTCGCTGTAGGTAAACAGCTCCATGCGGCCGGGGCCCTTAAAATCAACGATTTCCATGTTGAAGGATTTATCGCGGAATTGATCGGTGGGAAGATCCGCGGCGGCACCGAACCCAGCCCAGATGGGCATGGTGTTTTTCGGGAAGCCTACTGCGGGGCCGCCGTAGTACATGAGCTGGTTTTTCTCGGCATTGAGAAACTCGAAGCGCGGGTCATCGGGAACGCGCCAGGCATAGGCTCCTAGGCCGCCATCGACGCGGCCGTGGCTGACCCAGTTGATCGTGTCCTCGATGGGGACTAGGCCCGCACTATTGGACATGAGTTTGAAGTTTCCGTCCTTCCACACCGCGTGCGGGGAATCTACGTGCGTTTGGGTGCGGACAAGTGGGGCGTCCTCAGCGAGGGCGAAGGGAGCGTGGAATAACGCGAGCGCCAAGACCACGACTATGGTGGCAAGGCGCGGTAGTGAGGTGCGCAACGGCATAAGGTTCTCCCAAGGTTAGGTGCAGTGAACTTTTATATAGGTTGCGACGAATACTACACTATTGCAAACCGTTATCGTTAGCGTTGTTGAAAATAGTGAACCTTTGCCCGCGAGCTGGGAAAGAAGATATAGAAAGTCCCCACCTCCGGTTGCGGAAGCGGGGACTGTGTAAAGCTGAGGAAAAGGAGCGGATAAGCGGAAGGCGGGCGAGTGACCGCAGTGCTGCTGAGCGGTTAAACTTTGTCGTCCGCGGTGTGGGTGGTGCCCTCGAATTGCCATCCCACGACGGCATTGCGCACGGCGGCCTCGAGGGGATTGGCGGGCTGGATGCAGCTAGTCGTCAGCAGCCTGCCTGGCATCGCGTCCTCGCCCCATACGCTGGAGTCACCGGCTAGGCCTTGTTTATCGGGGTCATGGAGATCGGTTGCGGTGTAGGTGAGCCAGTTCTGGTCGGAATTCTTGGTGCGTACGTACAGCTTGTCGCCGATGCTGACCTTGTGCTCGTTGGCAGCGCCATCGTAAAGCTTATTGAATACGGCAGGCACGCCGGCGCCGGTGTGCCAAGCGATAACGACGATATCGTCGGCATTTGTTCTAGGCAGGGAGTAGGGGCGGTCATCGGCAGTATAAGTGCAAGCCTTATCCATGGTGTCAGGGTTTATGGCGCCATCGACTACGCGGCACGTGCCATCCTCAAATTGGGCATGGACGTCGATGGCAGGGATAAACATTTCTACTGCCGCGGACGGTTCGAACACGGGAGCATTTTCTGCAGAAACTTGGTTAGTATCTAATCCTTCGGGCGAGCTGATGTTGCGTTCGGACGTATTGATGCTGCGATCGATCGTGCTGATGACGAGGATCGTTGCAACGATGCCGGCTGAGACTCGAAGGACTCCGGAGGACGCCCATGCGCCTTTAAAGCGATCCCAAGGGGAAGAAGGGGCTTTTCGGTGCCTTGGAGCTGAGGTCTCTTTTATCCTGCGATTCGGGTAACGGCTTTGGATGTGACGCGCGTGATGCTCTGCTTTCCGCCAATCGCGCTCTGTGGAATGGTGCCGGCCAGATCCACCTTTGGGCCGGGAATTTTTATCAGCAACGCTAGAAGCATGGCCTGGAGTGTTGTGATTTAAGGATGTAGTGTGGCGCGGTTGCGCTGCGGATAAGTGAGATCCCTTCCTCCGTGGGTGGTCTTGGTGCTCCACTGCGACCTCCGAGGAAACTAGGGACAATAGGGGTGGGTGTGAACCCAGCTTAGAGTAATAATTTTCTTTTCCGGCTTATCGAGGCAGCGGTTGCGCTAACCGCTACGATACTCCGTGATTCTCTTGTCCGTATAAGTACAGCTAAATAAGGAAAATAAAAACGGTGTCTCTCAACGAAGCTGCCAAGGCCGGATCCCTGAAAAAGGCCGCCCTACTCGATCAATCATTTTCACGATTTTCTGTCCGCGCAATTCTCGCCGGTGTGTATCTGTGCATCGGCACCGTATTTGCCGGCGTCGTTGGCCAAGCGGTGGAAGAGCTTGCCCCAGGCTTGGGCTCCGTGATCTTTGCCCTGTTCTTCGGCCTAGGCCTCTTCGCCATCGTTATCCTCGGTGCTGAGCTGGCCACGGGCAATATGATGTACATGGTCTACGGGGCGATGCAGAAACACTTGTCCTGGGGCAAGGCCTTCTACGTACTGCTTATTACCACGATCTTTAACCTTGTCGGCGCCATCATCTTTGCCGCCGTCATGGGCATGTCTGCCAAGCTCGCGAATATGGATCCCTCGCACCTGTTGGTCACCATCTCTGAAGGCAAGCTGACCAAATCCCCGCAGGGAATGCTCGTGGAGGGCATGGCCGCGAACTTCGTGGTCAATATGGGCATCGTTGGCGCGGTCTTTGCCAAGGAAATCGTGTCGAAGTTCATCGTCATCGTCCCGATCATCGGCATCTTCGTGGGCCTAGGCCTGGAGCACGTGATTGCCAATTTCTGTCTCTTCGCGCTCACCTTCTTCGGCAGCGATCCGCTGCCGGCCGCGCTGACCGTTGGCAATGTTGCTCTCAACTGGACGCTGGTGTGGATTGGCAACTTCATCGGCGGCGGCTTGCTCATCGGTGGCGTGTACGCCTGGCTCAATAATGGGCCGGAAGATTACCGCGACTAGGCCAGCGTGCCCGAATAAAGGTTAAAGCGATCGGCACGGGCAAAGCCCACTAGCGCCATGCCGGTCTCGCGGGCGGTCTCTACGGCAAGGGAAGAGGCGGCGCTGACGGCAACGAGCATGCCAAAACCGGCCATGGCGGCCTTTTGGACCAGCTCGAAACTGGCGCGGGAGCTCATGACCAAAATGAGGTCATCGGCGGGCAGGCGCTCTTCCATGAGCAGGTGGCCAATAACCTTATCGGCGGCGTTGTGCCTGCCGATGTCCTCCCGGATGACCACCGGCTCACCCTCGAGGGTAAATGCGCCGGCGGCGTGGATTCCGCCGGTCTTGCGGAATTCCTTTTGGGCGGCGCGCAGCTTCTCCGGCAGCTGGACCACCAGCTGTGGGTCCACGGGGATCTGGGGGATGGGGTAGCGCGACTTCTTTGCCAGCGCCTCGATGGACGAAGTGCCGCACACCCCGCAGGCGGACGTCGTCGTGGTCAGGCGGAGATCGCTCAAGTCCAACGGCGTATTCTTCACCAAGTCTATGTCCAGCAGGTTATAGGTATTCATGCCCTCGACGGTGGAACCGGCGCAGTAGCGGGCAGTGGTGACATTGGAAAGCGCGGCAATATGCCCCTCGGAGTGGAGGAAACCGTGCGCCAGCTCAATATCGTGGCCCGGGGTGCGCATGGTGGTGGTGATGGTCTGCCCGCCCACGCGAATCTCAAGCGGCTCCTCGCCGGCGACGGTATCGGCGCGGGTATCTACCTGCGCGTGCTCGCCCAGACGGACCTTCGTGACAGCAAACGTGGTATTCTTACGTCCAGCCATTACTTCAGCGCCTCCTTGAGGGTTTCGATATTTACCTTGGCTTCTGCCGTGCTTGCCGATGCCAACCCCACCACGAACGCCGTCAACGGTGCTGCCGGCCGCGATTGGGTATGGGCCACGTCCTTGGTTAAATCCAGCAGTTCCCGGGTCAGCGCCGTGGCCTCGTGGGGCTCGAGGTTTAATAGCCGCGCGGCCTCTTCAAGCCATTGGTGGGCGGTGCGGATCGGATCTTCGTTCTCGGTACTCATCTCAACTACTCCTCAACTATGTGGCGCTGTATCCGACTGTAATGAATGCAGGGGATTTATTTGGAAAACCGCAGGATATGGCGTAAAGTGTTCCCGCGTGCCTGCGCTACAACCGGTGGACGCGCAAAGCCCTGCGGGTTTTGCGTGCTGAACTGGCGAAACGCAGAGCCGAAAAAGAATTGAACATCAACTTTGTTGTAGGCCCCTCGCCGTTTATGGCGGACCGTTGTCTGAATCAAAGGGTGGCGAGCGCCTTGCGGTATTGACCGTGAGGAGCGTGAGTAGCCCGAAATCACACGGAAAACGCTTTGGTGAGCACGGGAACCGCAACGAGAAAGGTACACGGTCACTCATATGACTATGACTGATCCTATTGCCGACATGCTGTCGCGTGTGCGTAACGCAAGTAACGCACACCACGACGTCGTGTCGATGCCTACCTCCAAGTTGAAGGCAAACATTGCTGACATCTTGAAGCAGGAAGGCTACATCGCTGACTACACCGTTGAGGGTCACACCCTGTCCCTCGAGCTGAAGTACAACAACCGCGAGCGTTCCCTGTCTGGTCTGCGTCGCGTGTCTAAGCCGGGTCTGCGTGTGTATGCAAAGTCCACCGAACTGCCACAGGTCTTGGGCGGCCTGGGCGTGGCTATCATTTCCACGTCCCACGGTGTGCTGACTGACCGTCAGGCTGAGGAGAAGGGCGTAGGCGGAGAAGTTCTCGCCTACGTCTGGTAAAGGGAGGTTTGACACATGTCTCGAGTCGGTCTAGCACCGATCGCCGTACCAAACGGCGTCGAAATCAACATCAACGGCCAAGACGTTGAGGTCAAGGGGCCTAAGGGTACCCAGAGCGTAAACGTTCCGGATCCGATCACCATCAACGTGGAAGACGGTATCTTGACCGTTTCCCGCCCTGATGATCACCGCAAGCACCGTGCACTGCACGGCCTGTCCCGTTCGCTGCTCAACAGCGCCGTCATCGGCGTGACCGAGGGCTTCACCATCAAGATGGAAATCTTTGGTGTCGGCTACCGTGTGCAGCAAAAGGGCCAGGACCTGGAATTCAGCCTGGGTTATTCCCACCCGATCCTCATCAAGGCTCCGGAGGGAATCACCTTCGCAGTGGACGGCAATACCAAGCTGTCCATTACCGGTATTGACAAGCAACTAGTCGGACAGATCGCCGCTAATATCCGTCGCCTGCGTAAGGACGATCCTTATAAGGGCAAGGGTATTCGCTACGAAGGCGAGCAGATCCGTCGCAAGGTCGGAAAGACGGGTAAGTAAGCAATGGCAAACACTGAAAACACGAAGCGCACTCCAGTCGGCAAGGACATTTCTTCTCGTCGTCGCGAAGCACGCGCACGCCGCCACTTCCGTATCCGTAAGACCCTGCGTGGCACCCCTGAGTCCCCGCGCTTGGTCCTTCACCGCTCTTCGCGCCACATGCACGTCCAGGTCATCGATGACCTGGCAGGCCACACCCTGGCTTCCGCATCCTCCATGGAAGCGGACATCCGTGCACTCGAGGGCGATAAGAAGGCAAAGGCTGCCAAGGTGGGCGAACTGATTGCTGAGCGCGCCAAGGCCGCTGGCATTGAGCAGGTCGTCTTTGACCGCGCAGGCTACAAGTACCACGGCCGCGTCGCTGCGCTGGCAGACGCCGCACGTGAAGGTGGTCTGAAGTTCTAATGATCATCGTCAACGGAAACATCAACGGAAGGATCGCGTAATGTCGGACCGTGAACAGCGTGACGGCGGACGCTTCGCCGAGAACAACAAGAACAACCGCGGCGGCAACGGCCGTCGCAACGATCGTCGTAACCAGCAGGACAACGAGCGCGATAAGTACATCGAGCGCGTTGTGACCATCAACCGCGTCTCTAAGACCGTTAAGGGTGGCCGCAACATGTCCTTCACCGCTCTCGTCGTCGTTGGTGACGGCCAGGGTCAGGTAGGCGTTGGCTACGGCAAGGCTAAGGAAGTTCCGGCTGCAATCCAGAAGGGTGCAGAAGAGGCTCGCAAGAACTTCTTCCGCGTACCTATGGTTGCCGGCACCATCACCCACCCGGTAGAGGGTCGCGACGCAGCGGGCATCGTCATGATGAAGCCCGCCGCTCCTGGTACTGGTGTCATCGCCGGCGGTGCTGCTCGTCCAGTGCTTGAATGCGCTGGCGTGCAGGACATTCTGTCGAAGTCCCTGGGCTCCGACAATGCACTCAACGTCGTCCGCGCTACCGTGGACGGCCTCAAGCAGCTGGTTCGCCCCGAAGAGGTTGCCGCACGCCGTGGCAAGTCCCTCGAAGAGGTCACCCCGGCCCGTATGCTGCGCAAGCGCGCAGGTCAGGAGGCATAAACAATGGCTCTGAAGATTACACAGGTAAAGGGCCTGGTGGGCACCAAGCCGAACCACCGCAAGAACATTGAGGCTCTGGGTCTCAAGCGCATCGGTCAGTCCGTTGTTAAGCAGGACACCCCGATCATCCGCGGCATGGTTCACAAGGTTCGCCACCTGGTCACCGTCGAAGAAGTGGCAGGGGAGTAAACCATGGCTGATATCATCAAGCTGCACGACCTGCGCCCAACCGCAGGAGCAAATAAGCCCAAGACCCGCGTTGGCCGCGGTGAGGCATCCAAGGGTAAGACCGCTGGTCGCGGTACCAAGGGTACCGGCGCTCGTAAGCAGGTTCCCGCTGCTTTCGAGGGTGGACAGATGCCCATCCACATGCGTCTGCCTAAGCTCAAGGGATTCAAGAACCCGAACCACGTTGAGTACCAGGTTGTTAACGTGGCTGACTTGGCCGAGAAGTTTGCCGATGGCGGCGACATCACCGTCGCTGACATCGCAGCTGCTGGCCTCGTCCGCGCTAACCAGCCGGTCAAGGTTCTGGGCAGCGGCGACATCAACGTTAAGTTGAACGTCACCGCAGACAAGTTCTCCAAGTCCGCTGTAGAAAAGATTGAGGCTGCTGGCGGTTCCGCCAACACCAAGTAATCTGGACTAGGGAATAACTACACCCCCTTTCCTCGCACCTTATGTGCGGGGTGAGGGGGTGTAGTCGATCTATGCGGGCGTATGCATGGCAGTGGTAGTGTTATCACCGTAAACACTCATCCCTACTAGCTAGGATTTTGCTATGTCGTCCATTTCTTCATTCCTTGCCGCTGTCATCTCCGCCGTGCTTGCGCTCGCCGGCTCCACCGGCCCCGTTGACACCAACCCGCAGCTGTCCCAGCCGGATAACGCTGAGACCGCGCAGGTGGCCCAAGCGCAGTAGTCGCGCTGATTAAAGCCTCGGGCCCTGTCAGGGATTGGGCCCGTAGCTGCAAAAAGGGTGGAACGCTTTCACTAGCGTTCCACCCTTATGTGTTTTGGGACCCGTCCTAGGCCTCGTCCACGGTCTTTTCAAAGAGGCCGGGAAAGCGGTCATCGGGGTCCGTTACGGCCTTGATGGCATCGGGAAGCTTTCCGCCGTAGAGCTCCTCGAACCGCTCCCGGGAGTAGAAGGCCTCGGAGTACAGCGACTTGTGGCCGCCCAAGTCATTGACCTTCTCTTCAATGACGCGGTTGAACGCACCATTGCCGGGGGCGCTGGGATCGACGTGATCGCCGTCCACACCGGACCAGAAGCCGACGTTGACCCACGTCTTTCCGGGGCGCAGCGGGTAGAGCGGCCAGGGGTCCTGGGACTCGGCGGCAATATCGCCGGTGCCCACGAGATCGCCCACACCATCGCGCAGGCGGATGGGGCAGAGCCAGACCGGCTGGATATCGGAGGCCTGGAAGAACCAGTGGAGGAACTCCGGGAGGTTTTCCGGGGTGACCTCGATATCCTGGACCACGCGCTCGGCGCGCGGCTTGCCGTGCGGCTTTTTGATGAAGTTGTACTCCAACTCGTACTTGCGGTCCAGGCGCACCAGCTTCCAGTAGAAGGAGCTGCGGCGCAGCTCGCGCGGCCAGACCTTGCGCACCTTGGGGTTCTGGGCGCCAAAGGCACGCGAGCACCAGAACCAGTCGGTATCCCAGCGCCAGATATAGTCGCGGATGGTAAGGCGGTCGCGTCGCATGCCCTGGGCGTGCTGCAGGCTGCGGTAGTAGATCTTATCCCGCGTGTAATCGGAGGTAGGGCCCTCCTCATCGGTAAAGCGGGCGAAGACGAGGTAAGCCTCGTCCTCGGAAAAGACCACGCCGTCTAGGCCATCGACGGACTCACCCTCGTGGGTGTGGTTGACGGAGACATCGGCAAGCACGCGGCTTGCCTCCTCCACCGTGTGGAAACGCTGCTCGCGCAGCTCCACGTAAGGCGGGACGGGCTCGAGCTCGATCTTCAGGCGCACCGCGTAGCCCAAAGAACCGTAGGAATTGGGGAAGAGGCGGAAGAGATCGACGTTCTGCTCGCGCGAGCAGGTAAGGATTTCGCCGGTGCCGGTCAGGATATCCATCTCGATGACGGACTCGTGCGGCAGGCCGTTGCGGAAGCTCGTGGATTCCACGCCCATGCCGGTCACCGCGCCGCCCAGGGTGATGGTCTTAAGCTGCGGAACGACGAACGGCATGAGGCCGTGCGGCAAGGTGGCATCGACCAAGTCCTCGTAGGTGCACATGCCCTGCACATCGGCGGTGCGGGCGAGGGGATCGACCTCGATAACCCCGCCTAGGTCGGAGACATCAAGGCCTACCTGATTCTCGCTGCGGCCGCGAAAGAGGTTAGAGGTCTTTTTGGCCAAGCGCACGCGCTTGCCGGCGGGGACCTCGCGGAAGCTGCGCAGTAAGGTGTCTACGCCGGCGCGGTGGGCCTGCCAGCCTACGGGCTCGATGCGCACGGCGTCGACGGGGCGCGGCTGCAGGGCAGAAACGCGCTCGCGTAAGTGATCCAAAAGGGTCATATGGGCTCCTTTTAAAAGCGGCTGTCTTCCCACCAACGGCGCTCAGGCACGCCGGCGCGGGAGCCGGCCTCGCCGAGCTTGATGCCCAAGAAGTGGTAGAGGTTAATGATATTGCGCTCGAAGCCCCACTCCGAGCCGGCCATGTAGATGCCGTAGAGGCGGGCGGTGGGCAGGCCTACCAGGTTGCAGGCCTCTTCCCAGTTCTCCTTCAAGTTCTCGCACCACTCGTGCAGGGTGCGCATGTAATCAAAGCGCAGGGATTCGGTGTGGAAGACCTCGAAGCCATTGTCCTGCATGGCCTTGGTGACGTTGCCGGAACCGGTGAGCTCGCCATCGGGGAAAATATAGCGGTCGATGAAGCCGCCTTTGGGCGTCTTGTGGTTATCCGGGTAGGTGATGTTGTGGTTCAACATCAGGCCGCCGATCTTGAGCTTGCTGTACATGAACTTGAAGAAGTCATCGTAGTTCTGCACGCCGATGTGCTCGATGATGCCGATGGCGGAGATGGCATCAAAGCCTTCTTCGGTGACATCGCGGTAGTCCATGAATCGGACCTCGGCCAGATCCTGTAGGCCTTCTTCCTCGATTTTCTTTTGGCCCCACTCGGCCTGCTCTTGCGACAAGGTCACGCCGATGGACTTCACGCCGCGGCGTGCGGCGTAGCGCACCATGCCGCCCCAGCCACAGCCCACGTCTAGGTGGGTGTCGCCTTCTTTCAGGCGCAGCTTGTCAAAGATGAGGCGGTACTTGTTTTCCTGTGCCTCCTCCAGGGTGGCGTCCGGGGTGGGGAAGTAGGCGCAGGTATAGGTCATGGAATCGCCCAAGAAGAGCTCGTAGAAGTCATTGCCCACGTCGTAGTGATCAGAAATAACGTCGGCGTCGCGCTCTTTGGAGTGCTTGGACAGGCCATCGTGCAGCTTGCGGCGCAGCCAAGAGGCGCGCTCTACCTCAGGCACCGGCTGGATGTGGAAAGCGCCCATGGAAGCCAGCGAGCGAACCACGCGGGCCAAGTCTTTAGCGCTGGGTTTTTCAAACTTGTCATACATGGCGTGCAGGGCATTGAAGATGCCGTACGGGTGGGCGGGGTGCTCGCCTTCTACAGAGATGCCATCGGTGACATAGGCGCGGGCGAATCCGACGTCGCCTGGGTGGGTGGCGATATAAGCAAGTCCGCCAAGGCTATTGATGGTGACCTTGTATTCGGCATCGACAGGGCCGGTGGCCGAGCCATCAAAGGCCTCCCAGCGGAACGGGTTGGGACTAGGGATGAAGACGTCGATGATCTCAGCAACGGTCATCGGCGTGAATTTTTTGCTCATTCAGACTTCTTTCGCAATGTTGGGGTCACACCAATAACGACCTTGGTGTTTAGGGACCGCAAGGCCGGAATCCTACGGGTAGAAAATTGCGCAGGGCAATAATTAACATGGTAAACCCCTAGCGGAATAAGCGCGAAAGAATGGGCAATCATTGTCACATAATGCGGGTTAGATGTGGCTCGCAGTTATATAGCTGGTAGGGTTATGGGGTCAAAAGTGTTCCACCGTTCCTTTGGGACTCCTTGTCTTTACTTCTTAACGCCGTGTGAGAAAGATGTGGAGCCCTGAGGGGGCCAACGAGTGTCCACCTCCGTGTGTTGCTGCGTGAGGAATCCATAGATTCGCGCGTGACAGCGGTAGGCCAGGAGGATTTTGTAGTGTCCGCCATTTTGCAGGCTTTTAAGGATGCCGACCTACGCAAGAAGATCGTCTTCACCGTCGTGATGATCATTGCGTACCGCATCGGTGCACAGATCCCGTCGCCGGGTGTAGATTACGCGTCAATTGCAGGACGCTTGCGTCAACTGACAGAGGAATCCGGAGACCTCTACTCCGTGATTAACTTGTTTTCTGGCGGCGCCCTATTGCAGCTGTCGATCTTCGCCATCGGCATCATGCCCTACATTACGGCGTCCATTATCGTGCAGCTGCTGACCGTGGTCATCCCGCGCTTTGAGCAGCTGAAGAAGGAAGGTCAATCTGGGCAGGCGAAAATGACCCAGTACACCCGCTACCTCACGGTCGCCTTGGCGCTGCTGCAATCCTCCGGCATCGTCGCGCTGGCGGACCGCGAGCAGCTGCTGGGCCAGGGCGTGCCGGTCTTAGCAGAAGACCGCAACTTCTTCACCCTCATCCTGCTCGTGGTGACGATGACCTCCGGTGCCGTCCTCGTAATGTGGATGGGCGAGCTGATTACGGAAAAGGGCATTGGCAACGGCATGTCCCTGCTCATTTTCGCTGGTATTGCTACGCGCCTGCCTACCGATGGCATGAATATCCTGCAAAACAACGGCGGCATGGTCTTCGCGATGGTGTTGGTCGGCCTTATCGTCTTGGTCGTCGGCATTACCTTCATCGAGCAGGGCCAGCGCCGCATCCCGGTGCAGTACGCCAAGCGCATGGTGGGCCGTCGCCAGTACGGTGGCTCTTCCACCTACTTGCCGCTCAAGGTCAACCAGGCCGGCGTTATCCCAGTCATCTTCGCCTCCTCGCTTATCTACATGCCGGTGCTGATCACGCAGATCGTCAACTCCAGCTCCGTGAACACCCCGGATAACTGGTGGCAGCGCAATGTCATTGCGCACCTGCAGGCGCCGTCGTCCTGGCAGTACATCGTCTTGTACTTCCTGTTGACCATTTTCTTCGCATACTTCTACGTTTCGGTGCAGTACGACCCCGCCGAGCAAGCGGATAACATGAAGAAGTACGGTGGCTTCATCCCAGGCATCCGCCCGGGCCGCCCTACGGCGGAGTACCTCGGCTTTGTTATGAACCGCCTGCTCAGCGTCGGTGCCCTGTACTTGGCGTTGATTGCCATTTTGCCGAATATCCTCCTGGACCTCGGCGTCGGCCACTCTTCTGCTAACGGCACCTCCGCCTTTGGCGGTACCGCCATCTTGATTATGGTCTCCGTCGCGTTGACCACGGTCAAGCAAATTGAATCCCAACTTCTCCAATCCAACTACGAAGGACTATTGAAATAATGCGTCTTGTACTTCTTGGCCCTCCCGGTGCTGGCAAAGGCACCCAGGCAGCAATCCTGAGCGAAAAGCTCGGCGTTCCACACATCTCTACCGGTGACCTCTTCCGCGCCAATATTGGCGAGGGCACCCCGCTGGGCGTTGAGGCGAAGTCCTATATTGACGCCGGAAAGCTAGTGCCTACCGATGTCACCGCGCGCATGGTAGAAGAGCGCCTCAGCCAAGACGACGCCAAAAACGGCTTCCTCTTGGACGGCTTCCCGCGCACCACCGAGCAGGCAGACATCCTGGAAGAGCTGTTGTCCAAGAAGGGCGAAAAGCTCGACGGCGTATTGAATTTCGAGGTTTCTGAGGACGTCGTTGTCGAGCGCATGATGGCCCGCGGCCGCGCCGACGATAACGAGGAAACCATCCGCACCCGCCTGGGTGTCTACCGCGATGAGACCTTCCCGCTCATCGAGCACTACGGCGATGCCATCATCCCCATCAAGGCAGAAGGCTCCGTCGAAGAGATCAACGCTCGCGCCATGGAAGCGCTGGGCAAGTAATGGCTTTTCGGCGCCGCACCAAGCGCATTCCCGCCCGCACCCCGGGCGAGCTGGATGCTATGCAGGCGGCTGGCGAGATCGTCGGCAAGGCGCTGCAAGCAGTCCGTGCCGCGGCGGCGCCAGGAGTGAGCACGCTGGAGCTCGATGCGGTGGCGGAACAGACAATCCGCGATGCCGGTGCCACCCCTACCTTCAAGGGCTACGAAGGCTTTCCGGGCTCCATTTGCTCCTCCGTTAACGATGTCATCGTGCACGGCATCCCGGATGCTAAGACGGTGCTTGCCGATGCCGACCTCGTCTCCATCGACTGCGGCGCCACCCTCGATGGGTGGGTAGGAGATAGCGCGTGGTCCTTTCCCATCGGCGAACTCGACCCGGGCGTTGCGGCATTGAACGCGGCGACCGAATGGGTGCTCATGGAAGGGCTACAGGCGATGGTGCCGGGCAACCGCCTGACGGATGTCTCCCACGCCCTGGAGCAGGCGACTTACCGCGCAGAGGACAAGTTTGGCGTATCCCTCTACATCGTGGATGGTTACGGCGGACATGGCATTGGCCGCACCATGCACGAAGAGCCCTACTTGGAAAATGAGGGAAAGCCCGGCCGCGGTCCCCTCATCCAGGAGGGCTCCGTCCTGGCCATCGAACCCATGCTCACCTTGGGCACCGTCGATAGTGCGGTGCTAGAAGATGACTGGACGGTGGTCACGCTCGACGGCTCCGTTGCCGCCCACTGGGAGCACACGGTGGCCGCGACGGTGGACGGCCCGCGCATCCTCACCAGGCGCTACTAATACTTATTCCCCGAAAAATCGCCGCTTAAACTAGGCGATAATTCCCTGAAAGGTTTATACTCACCACTATGTCTAAATTCAGCCTCCGCAAGTTAAGTGCCACCGTTGCTGCACCAGCAGTGGCTGGCGTCATGGCATTGAGCACTATTGCCGGCGCCCCGGCAGCTTCTGCTCAGCAACTCCCTAATCTCGACCAGCTCACCGCACAGGCCCAGCAGCAGGTTGATAACTTCCAAGGCCAGACCCGTGACCAGGCATGGCAGACCCGTACTGACATCCTGGATCAGGCTGAGAAGTACGCCCCAGAACTGGCACCGAATGTACAGTCCGCAGTGGATAGTGCACTGGAATTCCTTTTCCCGGGCCTAGTTGCGCAGAAGAACGAGGAAGCACGCCAGGCTCGCGAGGCCGCTGAGCGCGCACACGCACAGCAGATTGCGGAAGAAAAGGCGAAGGCTGAAGAGGCGGCGCGCCGTGCGGAGGAGCAGCGCCGCGCTAACCAGTTCGACCGCGGTTCCTGCCCGGCAGACGCCAAGATCTGTGTCGACCTTGACGGCCGCCGCACCTGGCTGCAGGAAGGTGGCGACGTCTCCTACATTTCCCCATCCATGTCCGCCGGCATGGTGGGTGAGGAAACCCCGCGCGGTACCTTCCACGTCAACCGCAAGGTGAAGGACGAAATCTCCCGCGAGTTCAATAACGCACCGATGCCGTACTCCATTTACTTCACCAATAACGGCCACGCTTTCCACCTGGACAACACCAACGTTGACTCCAACGGTTGCGTGCATCTGCCGTACGATGCCGCGGTTCGCTATTGGAACGATGTCCAGATTGGTGACAAGGTCTACATCTACTAATTCGATGTAGCTCACCGCGTTAACGCGCCTCGCCCTCGCGCTTGGTTCCAGAATCAGGAACTGAGCTCGAGGGTATTTTTAGTTTTACTCCGCTGGTTTGGGATTTATGAAAGTGCGTACGGTTTGGAAATCGTGTCGCTGCAGCGTATGCTGGTTTGACGGTGTATAGCGCCAGTAGGTCTGGTTGGCTTGCACCACCGCAGTAGACAACAAACATGCAGGTGACAGGTACTTGTCTGTCGCCAGAAAAGTAGAGGTTATGGCTAAGGAAGGCGCAATTGAGGTAGAGGGTCGCATCGTCGAGCCTTTGCCAAACGCAATGTTCCGTGTCGAGCTCGACAATGGGCACAAGGTTCTTGCACACATTTCCGGTAAGATGCGTCAGCACTACATCCGCATCCTCCCGGAGGATCGCGTCGTCGTAGAGCTGTCTCCTTATGACCTGACCCGCGGACGCATCGTCTACCGCTACAAGTAAACACAGTCAGCCTCCTCACCCAAGGGCGAAGCATGGTTTTGTTCTGTACACCTCAGGCTACGGTGGCCTGAGCCCGCACTGGTAAGCAACCCAAGGATCCCCGGCACGGTCCGGGCGAAGCGTTGCATGGAGCGGGACGGATGGGGAGAAAACCGCCGTAACAACCCGAAAGGACACGCCTTATGGCACGTCTAGCTGGTGTTGACCTCCCACGCAATAAGCGTATGGAGGTCGCTCTCACCTACATCTACGGCATCGGTCCAACCCGTGCCAAGGAATTGCTAGAAAAGACTGGCATTTCTCCTGACCTGCGCACCGACAACCTGGATGATGAACAGGTTTCGGCACTGCGTGACGCAATTGAAGGCTCCTGGAAGGTAGAGGGTGACCTCCGCCGCCAGGTTCAGGCTGATATTCGTCGCAAGATTGAAATCGGAAGCTACAAGGGTCTGCGCCACCGTCGCGGTCTGCCGGTACGCGGTCAGCGTACGAAGACCAACGCGCGTACTCGTAAGGGCCCGAAGAAGACGATCGCAGGAAAGAAGAAGTAGTTCATGCCTCCAAAGACTCGTTCCGGCGCACGCCGTTCCGGCCGTCGCGTCGTCAAGAAGAATGTGGCTCTGGGCCACGCATACATCAAGTCCACCTTCAACAACACCATCGTCTCGATCACCGATCAGACCGGTGCTGTTATCTCCTGGGCATCCTCCGGCCACGTTGGCTTCAAGGGTTCCCGCAAGTCCACTCCGTTCGCTGCGCAGATGGCCGCTGAAAGCGCCGCACGTAAGGCAATGGACCACGGCATGAAGAAGGTTGACGTATTCGTCAAGGGTCCGGGCTCCGGCCGCGAGACCGCCATCCGTTCCCTGCAGGCTGCAGGCCTCGAGGTTTCCTCGATCACGGATGCAACTCCACAGCCGCACAACGGCTGCCGTCCGACCAAGCGTCGCAAGGTTTAAGGGAAGGAAAGAGGTAAGAAAATGGCTCGTTACACTGGCCCCGCTACCCGCGTATCCCGCCGTCTTCGCGTCGACTTGGTCGGCGGAGACATGGCATTCGAGCGCCGCCCGTACCCTCCGGGACAGGCTGGCCGCAACCGCATCAAGGAATCTGAGTACCTGCTGCAGCTCCAGGAGAAGCAGAAGGCAAAGTACACCTACGGTGTGCTGGAGCGTCAGTTCCGCCGCTACTACACCGAGGCTAACCGCCTCCCAGGCAAGACCGGTGACAACCTGGTCATCCTGCTGGAGACCCGCCTCGACAACGTGGTTTACCGCGCCGGTCTGGCACGCACCCGCCGCCAGGCTCGCCAGCTCGTTTCCCACGGTCACTTCACCGTGAACGGCAAGAACATCAACATCCCGTCCTACCGGGTTACGCAGTACGACATCATCGATGTCCGCCCGCGGTCCCAGAAGATGGAATGGTTCGAAGACGCTCAGGACGCTCTTATCGATGCCAACGTACCGGCATGGTTGCAGGTCGTTCCTGATACGCTGCGCATCCTCGTGCACCAGTTGCCCGAGCGCGCTCAGATCGACATTCCGCTGCAAGAGCAGCTCATCGTCGAGCTTTACTCGAAGTAAACTGTTATACCGCACGGCCCTTCACGGCCACGCGGTCCATCAGGAATCTTCAACCTCAAGATTTTTACCCCCTCTACCGGCGTCAAATAGCGGTCGCCGAAAAGGAGAATTGAAATGCTCATTTCCCAGCGTCCTCAGCTCACCGAGGAATTCATCGACTCGTCTCGTTCCAAGTTCGTTATCGAACCGCTCGAGCCGGGCTTTGGTTACACCCTCGGTAACTCGCTGCGTCGCACCCTGCTGTCGTCCATCCCGGGCGCAGCGGTAACCTCCATCAAGATTGATGGTGTGCTCCACGAGTTCACCACCATCAACGGTGTGAAGGAAGACGTTTCTGAGATCATCTTGAACATCAAGAGCATGGTCCTGTCCTCCGACTTCGATGAGCCGGTGGTTATGTACCTGAGCAAGGAAGGCCCTGGTGATGTCACCGCGGGCGATATCCAGCCGCCGGCTGGCGTGGAGATCCACAACCCGGATCTGCACATCGCTTCGCTGAATGACACCGCTAAGCTGGACATTGAGCTCGTCGTTGAGCGCGGCCGTGGCTACGTCCCGGCTGCCGCAACCTCTGGGGAAATCGGCCGTATTCCAATCGACCAGATCTACTCCCCAGTGCTGAAGGTCTCCTACAAGGTCGAAGCTACTCGTGTTGAGCAGCGCACCGACTTTGACAAGCTGACCATCGACGTCGAAACCAAGAACTCGATTTCCGCCCGCGATGCCCTGGCTTCTGCCGGCGGCACCTTGGTCGAACTGTTCGGCCTGGCACGCGAGCTGAACAACGCAGCCGAAGGCATCGAGATCGGCCCCTCCCCGCAGGAGACCGAGTATATCGCCGCCTACGGCATGCCTATCGAGGACTTGAACTTCTCCGTTCGCTCCTATAACTGCCTGAAGCGTCAGGAAATCCACACCGTCGGCGAGCTTGCAGAATGCACCGAGTCCGACCTGCTGGATATCCGCAACTTCGGTCAGAAGTCGATTAATGAGGTAAAGATCAAGCTGGCTAACTTGGGCCTTGCTCTGAAGGACACCCCTGAGGACTTCGACCCCACCCAGCTCGAGGGCTACGACGCAGAAACCGGTGACTTCAAGGACCCGGCTGCGGACGATTCCGAGTAAAGAATCACCCTGAACTGCGGCACTCGTTGCCGCGCGCTCAACTTTTACCGCACACGAGGAGTAAACAATGCCTACCCCGAAGAAGGGTGCCCGTCTCGGTGGCTCCGCCAAGCAGCAAGCTCACATGCTGAGCAACTTGGCAGCTAGCCTGATCGAGCACGGCGCCATCAAGACCACCGATGCCAAGGCGAAGGTTCTTCGCCCGTACGTCGAAAAGATCATCACCAAGGCTAAGTCCGGCACCATTGCTGACCGCCGCGCAGTGCTGAAGCTCATCCCGCGCAAGGATGTTGTTTCCCACCTGTTCGACGAGGTTGCACCGAAGTTTGAGAACCGTGAGGGTGGCTACACCCGCACCATCAAGCTGGACAACCGCACCGGTGATAACGCCCCGATGTCCCAGATCTCCCTCGTTCTTGAGGAGACCGTGACCTCCGAGGCTAACCGCGCTACCCGCGCTGCCGCTTCCAAGGCCGCTGAGGCTGAAGAAGCTCAGGCAGACGAGGCTGCAGAGACCGAGGCTCCGGCCGAGGACACCGCAGCTGAGAACACCTCTGCTGAGGAGTCCGAGGAGAAGTAATCTCCCTCGGCCACTGAATCCGCGTCGGCCCTAACGCCGCGCGTGGATTGCACCGACTACTCGCAGCAGTAGCGCACAATCGCCGCCTTCCCATACTCTTTACGAAGAGAGACGGGAAGGCGGCTTTTGTCGTTTTCCCTCAGCCCCTGCGCCGCGACCTCCTGGGCCTCGGTATTTTAGTGTGACTATGAGCCGGTTTCGTCGCGCATCCACCCGCGCATCCACCCGCGCAACCTCTTATGCGCATCCTCCACTGCGATAACTGAGCAATTACGGCCCTCAGATATTGCATTTTCTGCTCAAAACGAATAGGGGAGGTGTAGCAGGAGAAGTTGCACATTTCGGGAACCCGCCGCCGCCTCCGGTAGCATTAGGTCCACCATGACTGAAGCAGCACCGATCGCAGATGAGGGACCAGCGGAAGGATTCGTTCGGCTCCGGTTAGACCTGGCCTATGACGGCACCGATTTCCACGGCTGGGCTAAGCAAAAGGGCGGACTGCGTACCGTCCAGGGCGTGCTCGAGGAGCAGCTGGCCATGATCGCGCGCACGGAGGTGCCGCTGACGGTGGCCGGACGTACGGATGCGGGCGTCCATGCCCGCGGGCAGGTGGCGCACGTGGACGTACCGCAAGAGATGTTGGAACAACGGTCCGTAGGAGGCGATCCGGGAAAGTTAGTGCGCAGGCTTGCCAAGCTGTTGCCGGAAGACGTCCGGGTGCACGGCTGCGAGGTGGCGCCGGAAGGTTTTGATGCCCGATTTTCTGCGCTGCGTAGGCACTACGTGTACCGGATAACCACCAGCCCGCGGGGTGCGCTGCCGACGCGGGCGCGCGATACGGCCGAATGGTTCAAACCGGTAGACATCGATGCCATGCAGGATGCGGCCAACGCGCTGGTAGGCCTGCACGATTTTGCGGCCTTTTGCAAGGCCAAGCCGAATGCCACCACCATTCGAGAATTACAGGAATTTAGCTGGCAGGATGTCTCGACACCGGAAGAACCGCAGCTCTTTGAAGCCCGGGTGACCGCGGACGCCTTCTGCTGGTCGATGGTGCGCTCTTTGGTGGGCTGTTGCTTAAGCGTTGGGGAAGGCCGCATGGACGTCGACTTTGCCGCGGCATTGCTTCAGGAAACCAAGCGCTCCTCTCGCATTCCCGTAGCACCGGCGAGGGGCTTGTCCTTAGTACAAGTGGATTACCCGGAGGCGGGCGACATGTCCGCGCGCGCGCATATGACGAGGGAAAAGCGCACGACCTTGTGAAAACACGCTGCCAAGTGGCAGGGCCGTGGAGCCTACGCTAGCCTGAGGTCTGGGTTTATTTAGACTTTCGGGGAATTTTCGGGGGGAAATTCATGGCACGTCCATTGCCAACGACGAAGGCCCAAGTCTCGGGCCATAAATTTTTGCGCCGCCGCGTGGAACACGGGCTCGTATTGGGCGATACGCGCATGATCCATGATCCGCTAGCCCGCCGCCGCAAGGCGATGATATTCGGCGGGGTAGGCGTGGCCTTTTTGGCCGTCGGTTCTGGGCTTTTAGCCTGGTTGCAGCCGAGCCCGCAGCCAGGGGACGCGCCCATCGTGCGCTCGGAACAGGGCCAGCTCTTCGTGGATGTCAACGATACGTACCACCCCGTTTACAACCTCTCTTCCGCGCGGATCATCGCCGGCGAGGCGGCCGAGGCGCAGACCATTGGGGACGAGCATTTACGCGAGGCCTCGTTGGGCACTCCCGTGGGGATTTCGGATGCGCCCGGCTATTTGGCCGCACCGGGCGAGACCCCGCAGCGCTCGTGGGCGGCGTGCCTTGCCGGACACGATGAGCAGCCTGCCGATAACCCCACCAGCATCGATAGCCAACAGGTGGCCCAAGAAGAGGTCATCGTGGTAGCGGATCCGCCGCAGGAGGGCTTTGGGGAGGAGCGTGCTGCGCTCGCAGAAACGGATGGCACGCAGTGGCTGCTCACCGCGGACGGGCGGGTGCGTTTACCCGATGCGCAGAGCACGGAGGGCCGGGTCATCCGCCGCGGGATTGGCATCGACGGGAGCACCCATGCCTGGCCCGTTCCCGCGGAATTGCTCAATGCCTTTGCGGAGCAGCCGCCGCTGACGTTTCCCGATCCGCTGCCGGACATCATGGATACCGGGCAGGATCAGTGGGCCCGGACGGACGACGGCGTCGCCGAGCTTTCCGCCACCCAGGCTGACATGCTGGTTAGCTACGGCGCGACGCGCAAAGAAGCCTCACCACGAGAGATAGGCGCGCTTGCCGATTCCCCCTTAAACTTCCGCCTGCCCGCCACCACCTTCGACTTCGTTGACCCAGGTGAGGGCTGGATGTGCGCCGATAGCAACGGTGGGGCAGCGATGGTGACTGAGAACCCCGGGACGGTAGCGCTCGCAGGTGAGGGCATAGCGGATCGCTTCGGTGGGCTATCGGCAGGAGGAGTTGGTGTGGATACCGGGCATGGCTATCACGTTGTCTCGCCGACGGGGCAGCGCCATGCGGTGGACAATAAGGAACTCTTGGAGGCCCTCGGCACCGGTATCGGGGCGGAGGTTCCGTGGGAAATCATCCGGCTACTGCCAGAAGCCTCGCGCTTGGACCGGGACGAAGCTCTGCAGGTCAGCCGCTAGGCCGACTTGGCTCGGCGTAGCCCGCGGGCAACCGTCAGGCCGGTCAGCAGCAGGACTAACCCGCCGATCACCCACCCGGTACGGCTCGCCGCTGGGGAGTGTTCGTCTTTGGCGGGTTGGATGGTCAGATCGCGCGCGGGTGCGGCATATTCGCCATCGATATGGGTCAGGGCGGCGAGCGGGTCGATGAAACCGTTGCCGGGCTCGCCGGCAGAGAGGAGACGTTGGCGTATATCGGCGGCGCTGGCGTCTGGGTAGCGCTCGGCTAATAAGGCGGCGGTGCCGCTAACCACCGGAGCCGCGAACGAGGTGCCATGAAACTGCGCCAGGGAATCCTGTTGGTTCTTCCCGTCTGCCCAGCCACCGGCGGGATTAAGCGCTAAAGGGACGAAGCCGTGGGCGGATAATTGTGGGCCATCGGCAGGCGTGAGGGAGTACTCCGCCAGCGCGTGGGCATCCTCTTGGGCGCTAATGGATAATACGGTCGGTGAATCAGCGGGAAAGACGTGATCGCCTTCTTCGCAGGTGCCGGAGGAAATATTGCCGGAGGCTGCGATGACTACCGCGCCGGCATCTTCCGCGTGGCCGAGCGCCTCATCCAAGCGGGAGCTATCGATGCGCTGCGCGGTCTTCGCTGGAACGCAGGACACGACGGAAATATTGATGACCTGGGCGTTGTCCTCCACGGCATGATCGATGGCGCTGGCCAATGTGTCGAGCGAGCCGGTAGTGCTGTCCTCGTCGGACTCGCCGGCCGTGCCATCGTATTGGCGATAATGCGCGCTGGTTTGGCGGATGGCGCGGATCTCAGATCGCGGGGCGATGCCAATATCGTGCCCGGCAATGATGCCGGCTACAACGGTGCCGTGCAGGTCGCAATCCCGGTGCGGATCCGGTTCTTCCGGAGTGACTAGGTCCGCGCCTGCGGTGAGATTCGGCAGCTGATCGTGGTGGGCAACGCCGGTATCGATGACGGCTACCTTAATGCCCTCGCCCGTGGCAAAGGAATGCAGCTGGGAGCGGTAGGCGCGCTGATCCTCGGAAGGTTCTGGCGCTAGGGGAGAAGGATGCGCGGTGGCGCATTCCCGGTCCGGTTCCCGCGCGCCCGCGATGGGAGCTGCTGCGATGAAGCCGCCGGTTTCGGCGAGGACACACGCGGTGAGGGCACAAGCAGCAAGCCTTGAACTGCCGCTGAAACCAGGTAGTACGGAAGAACGACGCGAGCGATTGTGGTGCATTATCCTAGCCCCCGAATGAGCTCGAAGATCCCGGCGAGGTGCGCGGCAAGCGGCAGGCAGGCGGCGATGGTCAGGGACTCGATGCGTTCGAACCAGGCGATGGTTGTTGGTTCCACCTCGCTCATTTTGGCCGTCCACAGTGGTGCGCTTAACATCGCGGCAAGCAGGAGGGCGGCGACCGCCGTCGGCGCCCAAGCGCCGGCAAGCCCATTGGTGGCAATCGCATGCACGGCGCACAAGCAGGCGGTGAGGCAGGCAACCATAGCGACGAGCATGAGAGCCCAGCTGGCAAGCACGCGCCCGTGACGCGCGGCGTGCATGACCACCGTTCCGGCAACAGAGACGCAGAGCGCTTGGACGAAGCCGAGCCCGGTTAAACCGGTGCCGAAGAGCACGGCTATGCGAGAACCGATGGAAGCGTCTCCCGCCTCGTTCACGGTCCCGTCCGTGGCCACGAGGGTGCCGGTGCCGGTGAAACTGAGCGCGATAAGGGCCGGGATGAGGCAGAGCGCGATTGCGCAGCAGATGCCCTCGTAGGCGTACCCGGCGCGGGTGGCGCGATCGTCCACATCGGGCTGGAGTTCATCCGATACGGCGAGGTCTTGGCCTGCGGTGGGCAATTGCGGCACCTTGAGTCCCGCGGTGGCGATGGTCAGCGCGGGGGCGGTGGCAAGCACAATGACGCCTGCGATAACGGTGCCCGCGGCCGCTGCGGTGCCGTGGCTCGTGCCGATGCCCGAATTCCCACTGAGCCCAGGAAGCAGGTAGCTCACGGCCGCAATGAGCACTAGCCCGGCGATGGTGAGCACACCGGAGGTAATGCGTACCGTGCTTAACCGGGTGAGGTGGCAGGCCAATAACGCCGCGAGGAGGGTGGCGCTGGTGCTGAGGGCGGCATAGGGGGCATCGGCAAGCGCGGGCGAAATAAGCGCCCACCCGCTCGCCGCCCCTGCCGCCAGGGTGAGCATGACAAGCGATAGCGCCCGCGTCCACAGCGCGAGCACGAAGGCCGCGATGGCGAGCCCGGCGCAGGCCACCGCCGGAAGTGAGAGCACCCAGGCCACGGCGAAGGCCGCGGCAAGCCCAGTCCACGCCCAGACGATGGGAATGGCGGAGGTGGTGTCGTCGCGGCTTTGGGCGGCGAGGGATTCGGCCGCATCGCGGATTACGGGCGCGGGCCGCTCCTCGCGCGGGGAGAGCACCAGGATGGAGCCTTCCGCAAGCGGCGTGGCGGCAAGCGGTGCGGTGAGGTCGATGGTGCGCCCGGATGCCGTGCTGGCGCGCCAGGGTGAGTCGATCGCGGGTGCATCGACAAGATCGGTAAGTTCTGCCATGAGCTCGCCGAGGCTGGAGCTTAATGGCAATGCCACGTCTGCTTCCTTGTGGAAGGAGTCTGCGTGGATGCGGATGGTAAGGCGCAGGTGATGCGCCGTTGGAGCGGTCATAATTCCCCCGAATTGTCTAAAGATTGTGGGCGTCCCCCTTGCCCAATGCCACATATTGTGGCTTACTGGTGGCGTCGTGTCCACCGCAGCGCGGGGAATCTTGGCAGGGGGCCAAGAGCGCTAAGCGTGTGGATCGGGGGAGGATTTTACCCATGCTTGGGATCGGGGAAACCCACATCGTGGAGCCATTGTCCATGCCGCTTCGGGACGCGCCACCGCCGCTTCCCACCGGCACCATCGAGGCAGAGGAAGTTCCGGAAGCGGTGCGCCCACAGCCGGTGCCGCTGGTGCGCCTGCTGCTGCCCATCGTGATGATCGCCGCCATGCTGGGCATGGTGGCGTTGATGGTGCTGGGCGCGGGCGATTCGCGGCATATCAGCCCGGTATCCTTGATGTTTCCGCTGATGATGCTGGCCAGCATGGCCATGATGTTTGGGCCGCACAATAGCGGGCAGGACCCGGATGAAACCCGGCGGACTTACTTGCGCCACATTAAGGCGCTGCGGGAAAAGGCCCTGGATAATGCCGGTGCGCAGCGCGCACACGAGCTGTATCGGCACCCGGATCCGGCGGGGTTGGAACCGCTGGTGGGATCGCGGCGCATGTGGGAGCGCGGGCCTGATGATCCGGATGCCTTGGAGGTGCGCGTGGGCACTGGGCCCACCACGTTGTGCACGCCCATCAACGTGCCTGATTCTGGTGCGACCGAGGACCTGGACCCGGTCTGTGCGGTGAGCATGCGCCAGGCCATCAAGGCGGTGGGCACCGTGCCCGATATGCCGGTGGTGATCCAATTGCAGGCCTTTAGGTTTTTATCCTTTACCGGCAATAATGCCCGCGATACGGTGCGCGCCCTCGTCATGCAACTAGCCCTGGCGCACGGCCCCGAGACCATCGGGATCGAGGCCATCGGCGGCGATTGGGAGTGGCTGAAATGGCTGCCGCACACCCGGGAGCCGGACAAGGCGCGGTTTCGCATTGTGCTTGTCGATGCCCTCCTGACCACCGGCACCGAAGACTTCTTCCACGGCGATTCTTATACCACCGTCATTGAGGTAGATGGTGCGCCGTCGTCTGCGTTGAGCCTGCGCGCGGAACAAGAAGGCCTGTGCCTCGTCGCGGCGGATACCCTGCAGGCGGTCACGGCCGCGGGCGTGGAAGAACTGGGTACACCCGATAGTTTAGGTACTGCCTCGGCCACGATTATGGCCCGCCGGATGGCGGTCTTTCGCCGCCCCGATAGCACCTCTGGGCGCCGGGGCAATGATTTGCTGGGGCTGCTTGGTTACAGCGGCGTGGATGAGTTGGCAGCTAGCGGCATGTGGCACGGGCGCGATGGCGCCTCGCGGCTCATGGTGCCCATTGGCATCGATTCAATCGGGCAGCCGGTGACCGTGGATCTCAAAGAATCCGCGCACGGCGGAATGGGGCCGCACGGCCTGTGCATCGGGGCGACGGGCAGCGGTAAATCTGAGCTCCTGCGTACTCTTGTCACCGCGCTTGCTGCCACGCATAGCCCGGATGAACTCAACCTGGTGTTGGTGGACTTCAAGGGTGGTGCGACCTTCCTAGGCTGTGACCGCCTGCCGCATACCTCCGCGGTCATTACTAATCTTGAAGAAGAATCCACCCTGGTAGAGCGCATGTATGACGCCATTTCCGGGGAGATGAATCGCCGCCAAGAGCTCCTGCGCACCGCGGGAAACTTTGCCAATGTGGGCGAGTACAACGCCTCTGCGGATGCCGTGCGGGACTACGGCCCCTTGCCGGCGCTGGTCATCGTCGTGGACGAATTTTCCGAGCTCTTGGGCCAGCACCCGGATTTCGCCGAGCTCTTCGTTGCCGTGGGGCGCTTGGGGCGCAGCCTCCACGTGCACCTGCTTTTGGCCTCCCAAAGGCTTGAGGAAGGGCGCTTGCGGGGGCTGGACTCCCACTTGTCCTACAGAATCGGCCTGAAAACCTTTTCCTCCGCCGAATCCCGCCAGGTCCTTGGCGTCACCGATGCCTACCACCTTCCCGGCCAACCCGGCGCCGGCTACCTCAAATCCGATGCCGAGGATCTCACTCGGTTTCAGGCCTCCTACGTATCAGGGCCGCTCGCGCGCCGGGCTGCACCTGGCACGGGGACGCACGCGGCCACGGACCAAGATGGCAACCCTGCAGGGCCGCCGCGCCGGGTGGAGCTTTTTACAGGCTGGGCGCAGGACGATGCCGCTGCACAGAATTCGCCCTCGGTGGTCATGGATGAATCCACATCGGTTCTTACCGAGGTGGTTCGCGCCGCCGGTGAGGAGGCCGCCGCGCGGGGCCAGGAGGCCCACCGCATCTGGCTGCCACCGCTGCCGCCGGTCATCGAGCTTTCGTCCCTCGATATGGAGAATGCGGGTTCCACCGCAGGGCAACTATCCGCGCCGATTGGGGTCATCGATAGGCCTTACTACCAGCGCCAAGACCAATTGGTCATCGACTTTCACAAGCACGGCGGCCACCTTGCCCTGTGCGGGGGACCGCAATCCGGCAAGTCGGGCGCGCTGCGCACGATAGTCTCCTCCCTAGCACTCAACCGGCGGCCGGAAGATATCCGTTTTTATGTCATCGACTTGGGCGGTGGGCAGCTAGCCGCCCTCGACCGGCTACCGCACGTTGCCGGGGTAGCCGGGCGCGAAGAAGGCGAAAAGATCCGCCGCATCGTCGATGAGGTTGCCGGGTTTATTCGCCGGCCGGAATCGCGCGAGACCTTCTTGATTATCGATGGCTGGCACCACATCGGCCCATCCAATGCGGAGTTTGAGGATATAGCCGAATCCATCACGGATATCGTTGCGGACGGCGCCTCCGCCAACGTACACGTCGTCATCGCCACCTCCCGGTGGACCACGATGCGCCCGGCGATTAGGGATCTCATCGCAAACCGCCTCGAGCTGCGCTTAGGTGAGGCGCTCGATTCGCTTATTGACCGCAAGCTGCAGCAAAAACTGCCCAGCGCTCCGGGCAGGGGGCTGACACAGGCCGGCGAAAATATGCTGCTCGCGCACACCTCGAATCAAGATATTGCCCATATCTGCCGCGTGCATGCTAACGCCGTTCCCGCCCCGCAGCTGAAGATGTTGCCCGCGGTCCTGACCCCAGAGGCGCTGGCTGCCCATGGCGAAGCCCCCACTGGCGGCATCCCGTGGGGCATCGGCGGGCGCGACCTTTCCACCTTGGCCTGGAATCCGGAGCGCGAACCACACCTGGTTGCCATCGGCGCCCAAGGCTGCGGCAAGTCCAACTTCTTGGCGCAGGTCATGCGCGGGATTAGCCGCCTTCCGCGCGAGGCGGCGCGACTGGTGGTCATCGATCAGCGCCGCGCCCATCTGGGCACGCTGGATCAGGACATGGTGGCGGCCTATGCCGCAACGCAATCCAGTGCGCAGGAGGAAATCGTCAATACCGTTCGCACGCTGGAACAACGCTTGCCGGGACCGGATATCACCCCAGAGCAGCTCGCCGCCCGCGATTGGTGGGCGGGCCCGGATATTTACGTGGTGGTAGATGATGCGGACTTGGTCAGCGATATCGCCCTCGCGCCCTTGATCGATCTCTTGCCGCACGCGCGGGACATCGGCTTGCACATGGTCATCGCCCGAAAATCCGGCGGCATCGGCCGGGCGCTGTTCGGTCAGTTCTTTTCCGCGGTGCGCGACCTGCAACCCGCATTCCTGCTTTTCGATGCCGACCGCGATGAAGGCACCATCTTCGGGCTCAAGCCCAGCCACCAGCCGCCTGGGCGCGGGCAATGGAGCATCCGCGGCGAAAACTTGGGAATCGCCCAGGTGGTTTACGGGGAAGGAGAAGAATAAATGTCTACAGAAACGCCTATCTCCGCACCAACGGCAACGATTACGGTGACCGTCATGGATGCGGCCACCATCTTTGAAGGCCCAGAAACCGTGTACCGCTACGATCTCGCCGGAACAGGCATCGTAGAAGGCAAGGCCTTAGGCCACGTCATGGACCAGATTGCGAAGATCGCTGGATCCGCCTGGCCGGACGTGGACGTATCCGTCATCGCGGATCCCTCTGGCACCGCCGTCTCCCGCGAGGCCGTCACCATCCTGACCCGACAACTCGATGTAGCTGGCGCCCGCGTGCGGCAGCAGGACGCAACGCCCGCACCGGAATCAACTCCAGTACGAGAGGCTGAATCGGTTGCGGGCGAGGCAGGGGCGCAGGAAACAGTGCCTGCATCGGCTTCGGCGGCTCTTGCAGACGCTTCAGAATCCGCGCCCACAGCCCAGATGGATATATCCATGGAACGCGCGGAATCGGGAATGGAAACCGAGACTGGCACCGGAACCGGAACCGGAACCGGAACTGGAAAGCGAGCAGGAAAGGAGAGAGGAACGGGCACCCGGTGGGCCGATAAGCTGCGCGGCTGGATAGGTGCCATCGACATGTTCCACGTCGCGATCGTCGTGGTGATCCTCGCCGTCGTCGGCGCCTCGTGGTGGGCCATGGGCGCGAATGCGTCCAATGATGAGGAAGACGGCGAGGCGGTCACCACCGCTGGAAGTGCCACCGCTGCGAGCGCCGCCGATTCCGTGCCGACGGACGAATCTGGTGGTGGCAGCGATGACAACGCGGACGCGGCTGGCGACGCGGGCGGTGATGGCGAGCTCAACCCAGGCGAAAAGCGCCTTGATATCGAAGGGCTGTCCGTCGTCCTTCCCACCGGATTTCAGGCCACTGTGGAGGAAGGCCTGGTGACCGCTACAGGAGAAGACCCTGATCTAAGGATTCTCTTAGCGGCGGACTCGCTTTTCAACGTTCCAGCCAGGGCGCTCTTTGATGAAATCAAAGCCCAGGTGGATAAGGATCCAGAACTGCGCGATGTATCTGAGGACGCGGGGCGTTTGCACTATGTAGAAGACCCCGGCGATGGCTCCGTAGTGGAATGGACCATATGGGAAGATACCGGCCACCACATGTCGGTGGGGTGCCATACCCGGCATAACGCTAATGCCGTGCAAAAAGCCGCGTGCCGGATGGCCACCGAATCCCTGAGCAAGAAATAAACAGAAAAGTTTTTAACATCCCGGGAACCAAATGGGTCTGAGCACAGTCCAATAACGGTGAGAAAGCACAGAAGCTTTTTCGGGGGAAATCACACTCAACATCTCTTCCCGCCCTAAGGAGGGGCGCACTGTTATGTCTCAGACTTTTAAGACACAAGCCGATGTCATGGTCTCCACCGCCGGCCGCGTCGATAACACCAATGACGAGGTCCAAGGCGAGCTCACCCGTCTGCAGGGTGTCGTTGATTCTGTCCGCGGCAGCTGGGCCGGCCAGGCGCAGGTTTCATTCGATAACTTGATGCAGCGCTACAACACCTCCGCGCAGCAACTGCGCGAGGCATTGACCTCGATTTCTGAAAACATTCGCAGCAATGCCCACAACTTCGACAACGTCGAAGCCGAAAACACCCAGGCCTTCTCCAATGTTGGCGGCGGCCTCGCCCTGTAACCCAGTCACCTCCACCAGCAAATTCGAAAGGAAGCATTTTCGACATGTCCGAGATCAAGTACCAATTCGGCGCCATCTCTTCTGCCGCAGCCGATATCAACGCCACCTCCGGCCGCATCAACAGCACCTTGGCCGACCTCAAATCCCGCCTGCAGCCCATGGTGAGCACCTGGGAAGGTGAATCCGCAGTGGCCTATAACCAGGCCCAGGCCAAGTGGGATAAGGCAGCGCAGGAACTCAATACCGTGCTGGCAACCATCTCCAAGACCGTGTCCCAGGGCAATGACGCCATGAGCGATGTCAACCGCCGCGCCGCCGCTAGCTGGGGTTAACGCACCCTTGGCAGCATCTATCTAGCCTGCTTCTTTAAAGCGCAGTAGGGGAGTCGGGCGGTGCCCGTGCCCGTATCCATCCGGCAGGAGGCGAACGCAGCCGCTGTCTCCTTACCGCGCTACTTGTACAAACCGCCACATAGAACCTCTTTTACCGGTACCTCTTCTTCCTGGAAAGGTGCCGGTTTTGGCGTTTTGGTCTTTTACCCCGGTAGCGGCTAAAGTTGTAGCCCTATGTGTTCGCTCGTCGGCAAGCAGCTGGCGAAGCGCTTCCCGCAGGTCTCCACCGGCCGCTGTTGGGAAGCGAATGGATGCTTAGCGCTGGCCGGCAGTTCCGAGACAGACTTTCAAGGAGTCATTTTGTCTACTTTCCACCCAAAGAGCGGTGACATCACCCGCAAGTGGTACGTCATCGATGCTACTGACGTGGTGCTGGGCAAGCTTGCTTCCACCGTGGCAGACCTGCTGCGCGGCAAGCACAAGCCACAGTTCGCACCCAACGTTGACACCGGTGACCACGTCATCATCATCAACGCTGACAAGATTCACGTTTCTTCCACCAAGCGCGACCGCGAAATGCGCTACCGCCACTCCGGTTACCCGGGCGGTCTGAAGTCCATGACCCTGGGTCAGTCTTTGGACGCCAACCCGGTCCGCGTTATCGAAGAATCTGTTGCCGGCATGATGCCGCACAACAAGCTCTCCCGCGCTTCCATCAAGAAGCTGCACGTCTTCGCAGGCGATGAGCACCCGTACGCCGGTCAGAAGCCGGAAACCTTCGAGTTTAAGCAGGTGGCACAGTAATGGCTGAGCAGAACATCGACAACAGTGTAGCCGAGGCTGCTGACATCGCTGCAGCAAGCGCCGCTACCGAAGAGTTCACCAACACCATCGGTGATTCGTTGGCTAGCACCAACCCTGAGACCGAGGCAGAGGTTGAGGCCGCTGCTCCGGTTCACGAGGGCCCAATTCAGACCGTCGGTCGCCGTAAGCGCGCCGTCGCTCGCGTTCGCCTCGTTGCTGGCTCCGGCCAGATCGTGGTCAACGGCCGCGAGTTCGCTGAGTACTTCCCGAACAAGCTGCACCAGCAGGACATCCTCACCCCGCTGACCCTGCTGGCCCGCGAGAACCAGTTTGACCTGAAGGTCACCGTTAACGGTGGCGGGCCGACCGGTCAGTCCGGCGCCCTGCGCCTGGCTATCGCTCGTGCACTCAACATCTACAACCCGGCTGATCGCTCCACCCTGAAGAAGGCTGGTTTGCTCACCCGTGACGCTCGTGCAGTTGAGCGTAAGAAGGCTGGTCTGCACAAGGCACGTCGCGCACCGCAGTACTCCAAGCGTTAATCTCGCTTCTATTGCGCGCGCAAGCACCCTACACTGCCGCTGCTTCCCATTCTGGGAGGCGGCGGCTTTGTTTTTGAATGACACTTTGGCTTGGCGATTAACACCGGTAGCTGGTCTTAAAAGCTGGGGTGAGCCTCATCTGAATTTGATCACAAATTGTAGAAGCCCACACGAGTTACTGAGCTTCTTCGACGTACGAATTTCAAGCTCCCAAATCAAATTTTGATTGTGGATTGTGACAGCTGTACTTCGTGGGTTATCAGTAACTCTAATGAATTTTATTAGCGGGGCGTACTTATCCGCTGGTGAATAGAACCTCGAGTACATTATCTGAGCTGATTTCGTGTGGCTTGGCATTTAATGAAAGCGCTTCCAATAGTTTCTAGACTCTTAACCTTAAAAACATGGGCACTTAATCTGTCTCTGTCATGATCTAGTGGAAGCGCGTTCATCCACGTGGAAAAGTTCCCTTGCGCGACTCGTAAAACCATTTCCAATCAAATTTCTCTACTGAAAGGTTCAGCATGAAGCGCAGCTCCTTCTTGAAGACTTCAGCACTAGCCCTGTCTATGTTATTTGCATCCACGACAGTGACCGCATGTGGAAGTGATTCCAATGGGTCAGGTGACGATACATTGGTTGTTTATTCAAATTCTTTGTCAGACGGTCGGAGTGACTGGCTATCTGACAAGGCCGAGGAAAATGGATTCGACGTAGAGTTCGTTGACCTTGGCGGAGGCGATATTCAAGACCGACTGGTTGCGGAAAAGCAAAACACAATCGCGGATGTTGTATTCGGGCTTAACAATGTCTACTTTGAAAATCTCAAATCTGAGGGAGTACTAGAGTCCTACACTCCCCAATGGTCGGACAAAGTTGAACCTGGCGTTGGTGATGATGAGCAATATTGGCCAATAGTTCAAGAACCCATCATGTTGGTTTACAACAATGAAGCATATTCCGACCGTGAAGCGCCAAAAGACTGGCCGGATCTTTGGGAAAATGAGAAGTTCCATGAGCGCTACGAAACACCTAGTGAGCTGGGAGGCGCAACCACTCAAATGGTGATTGCAGGAATACTGGGGCGTTACTTAGACGACTCAGGGGACCTTGGTGTTTCAGATGAGGGGTGGAGCGCCATAGAAAAATACTTCAAGTACGGCAGCTCTTCGGTCAAAGGAACGGATCTCTTTGCCCGCATGATGAATGGTGACGTAGATGCTGGCCAAATGTGGTTGGCGGGAAAAGCTTCGAGAGAAAAAGAATACGGCATCAGCACAACCGCAGCTCATCCTAAGGTGGGTGTTCCCATGGCGACTCAGCATATCGCAAAAGTAAAAGGTAGCGACAACCCTAAAGCAGATGAGTTCATCGATTGGTTTGGATCTGCTGAAGTTCAATCGGAGTGGTCAAATGAATTCTTCACTGCACCAACGAACAAAGATGCGCTTGAGACGGCGAACCAGGATGCAGTGAAACAAACTGACTCGTTTGAAGCCCAAGATATTGACTGGAACGTCGTGGCCGAGCATTTGCCGGAATGGATAGAAAAAATTGAGTTGGACTACAAGTAGTTACGATTCGCCGAGGAAGGCTAGCAGTAAGAAACTATTGCGAGATCAATAGGAGCGCCATGATTAATTTTGAGCACATCCAAGTGGCTTACGGCGAGTTTACAGCACTTCCAGACTTTGACTTAGAGATCAATGAGGGGGAGTTTTTCACCTTTCTAGGCCCTTCAGGCTGCGGAAAATCCACAGTTCTAAGAACACTTGCGGGCTTTAACTCGCCCAAGAGCGGGAAGGTCTATGTGAATGGTCACGACGTAACATTTGCGCATTCATCAAAAAGAGGTATCGGTATGGTTTTCCAAAACTATGCACTCTTTCCCTCGATGAATGTTCAAGAAAATATAGAATTTGGATTAAAAACCGCTAAATTCCCTGCAACTGAGAGGGAAAGAAGAGTCTCGGAGATTGCTAAAACGGTTGACCTTGCAGAAGAGCAAATGAAAAAGCAGGTCTCCGAACTGTCAGGCGGTCAGCAACAAAGGGTCGCAATCGCCAGGGCTTTGGTCATGAAGCCGAGCATACTACTTTTGGACGAACCACTGTCCAATCTTGATGCGCGCCTTCGAAAGCAACTTCGTGGCGAGTTGCGACATCTGCAGGGATCTGTGGGATTCACGACGGTCTACGTCACCCACGACCAAGAAGAAGCTTTGTCTCTTTCGGATCGAATCGCGGTTCTTAATGAAGGAAAGATTGAACAAGTTGGGTCACCTCGAGAGCTATATGAGGACTCGGATACCGAATTTGTGTGCACTTTCCTAGGCGAAGTGAATCGAATTTCTAAAAGTCAAGTATCGGACTTGAACAGGCAAGGAGCCGGACTAGAAGAAAACGCTACACATTATATTCGACTGGAAAAGCTTAAATTTTCAAATAAAAAGCCGGACACAAGCGAAAATCCAATGCTCAAAGCTAAAGTAAAAACCTGCTATTACTTCGGGGATCATGAGATATATGAGCTTGATTGTCTCGGGTCGGACCTGAAAATCATCAAAACTGGATCTGAAGAACCGGTTGACGAAGGAACACAGGTCTACTTAACAGCAGACCCAAGGTGGATCCGAAGCTACGACGAAAATGGGAAGCGTATCCACCTTTTTTAGGAGCACGAATGAAAAGCTTACTTTCTATAAGAACAATGATGAAATCACCGCTAAACATTATAGTGGTGTGCGCATTAATGTACTTCATTATAACGTTCCTGATTTGGCCTAATATCACAATGCTCCTGCAAGTATTCCGGCCAGATGGTGAATGGACGTTGGACGTATTTGACAAGCTCCTGTCCTCTGAACGTGCCATGAAGTCACTGCGTAATTCTTTTCTTCTAGCAATATCTCTGGCAATCACGGTTAACGTAATTGGCATCTTTATTGTTTTAGCTACCAGATTTTTCGATATCAAAGGCTCTAAAATTCTCTACGTAGGATTTGCCACTACCCTGATTTATGGTGGAGTAATATTGGTATCCGGCTATAACCTTATTTATGGGCCGAATGGATTCTTGACGAATGTAATGCTCAAGGTCTTTCCAGGGATGGATGCTAATTGGTTCCGGGGAATGCCAGCGGTGGTCTTGTTAATGACATTTTCCGGTACGGGCAGCCATCTACTTTTTATGGGAAACTCAATTTCGAAAATCGACCAGCAGACGATCGAAGCTGCGAAGCAAATGGGAGCATCCACTTGGAAGATTCTCATGACTGTAGTCCTTCCTGTGATTAAGCCTATGATTTTTGCTACCACGGTACTTGTATTTTTGGGTGGCCTTAGTGCAATGACAGCGCCTCTAATCTTGGGTGGCGATGACTTCCAAACTATTTCTTCAATGATTTTGACTTTTTCGCGGACGAAAGGTTCGCAAGATCTGGCGGCTACGCTCGCAATGATTCTTGGCGTGGCGACGTTATTGGTGCTTACGGTTTTGAACAAGGTGGAGAGAGGTGGAACGTATTTCTCAGTCTCAAAGGTGCCTGTGAGCTTAGAAAAGCAAAAAATTGAAAATCCAGTGGTGAACGCAGTAGTTCATGTGACTGCATGGTCGTTGTGGGTTGTCTATATTATTCCACCAATATTGATTGTATTGTTTTCCTTCACTAATGCTTCGGCTATTGCGCAGGGAACTATTAGTTTCAGCGATTTGACGTTATCGAATTACGTACAGATCTTCACTAGTAAGGAAGCTATAAATCCCTTCGTGGTGTCAATTGTATACTCTGCGATTTGCTCCTTTATAGTGGTATTCGCATTGTTATTTGTCGCAAGAATTATTCAGCGGTATAGGAATGTAGCTACGGCTTTATTGGAATATTTGCTGCATATTCCATGGGTACTTCCTGGAACACTTATTGCTCTTGGTTTACTGATTACCTTCAGCGAACCTCAGCCCTTGATTGCCGGTAAAGTCCTGTCCGGGACGGTGTATATTCTAGCCATCGGGTATATTGTAGAAAAAATACCGTTTACTTTTAGGATTTTGAAGGCGTCATTTTCTGGAGTCCCGGCTAATGTGGAAGAAGCGGCCTCTATTTTAGGTGCAAGTGATTTGCGAATATTCCGTAAAATCCTATTTCCGTTGGTTATTCCTGTGGCTACAGCTATTGCCGCGTTGAATTTCAATTCGCTGCTGGGCAACTATGACACCGCAATTTTCTTGGCTCACCCTTTCCATCAGCCTCTTGGTATTTTTATTTATAACGCGACCTCAACGGACACTATGAATGACACCACTGTGTTGACCTTTGTGTATTCAGTCTTGCTAATGATTATTTCCAGCGTAGTTCTATACCTCGTGTATGGACGAAGTTCCAAGAGCGTCACCAAGAATAAGACTATTTAATAGAGAAAGTCGGTTGAATAATGGGAAAATACAACGTTGACTCGGTTGCCTTCAAAGAAGTTAATAAAAGATTTGTTGAGGCACACGAAGCTAAGCACCCTTTAGTCGCTGTCCATCGTGGGTCACCTGGTGGTTCGATTATTGAGAACTCTGTCAATGCTATTGTCGCTGCTGAAGCGGAAGGAGCAGACATTGTTGAAATCGACGTGATCCGGTCCGCAGACGGGGAGTTTTACGTATTTCATAATGGCTACGAAAGATTGTATTTTGGCTTGGAGCGAGACATTCGGGAACTGTCCGCCGCTGAAATTGAGGATCTCCAGTACCAGGACTTTTTCAGAAGGGAAGCGGGCTATTGCGGGGTGGAAAAGCTGTCAGAAGTTTTGAAGAGCTGTTCTGATACGCTCCTTAATATTGATAGGTCTTGGGAATATTGGGATACGCTTCTAAATTACCTTGATTGTTTTGAGTGTTCCGAGCGAGTTCTTTTGAAAGCACCTCCTGAGGCGAAAGCGTTAGAGTTACTGAACGCGCACCCTGTTAAATATCCTTTTATGCCAATTTTGAAAAATTGGGATGAGTTAACTTTCGTTTGCGATTATGAAAACATCAATACGATGGCGCTCGAGTTGTTAGCGGAGCATTCTGATGATTGTTTCGCAGAGCATGATGCTGTTAATTCTCTTAGAGATGAAGGTTTTTTAGTGCTGCTAAATGCATTAAATTTACCTAACCGTAAGAACCTTTATTTAGGTTGGGACGACGAGGTCTCAGTTCTGCAACGGCCGCAAGACGGGTGGGGCAAACTTGTAAGCCGAGGTGCCGATATCATTCAAACGGACTGGCCAAGCCTTCTTAATAAGTATTTAGAAAGCTGAGGCTTGCAACATCGAATTACTAGGCTCAGTTTGTTGGTAGGGCGTCGCACCTCTGCCGCGCCGTAAACTGTATGCTCGTGGGTTGGAAGTTGATCGGTCGAAGATGGAGCTTAGATGGGTGAATCGCGGCGCAATGCGTTTCGCGTCACTATGGATGATGTGGCCCGCGCTGCAGGGGTGTCCAGGGCGACGGTCTCTAGAGTGCTGACTGGAAATTCGTCAGTTAGTGAAGAGACGATAGTAAGAGTAGATTCTGCTGTTGAACGTCTGGGTTATGTCCCGAATCCCGCGGCGCGCTCCCTGGCTGGGTATCGTAGCAAGGTTCCTACAGTAGGATTGCTGCTGCGTGATCCAGTGAATATTTATTATGGAGTCTTGTTCGCTGAACTGCAGAGACATGCGGCGGAAAATGGGTTTCAGTTGGTTGCGTCGATTCCTACTCAGAAGAAAAACTCCGTGGACGAACTGTCAGCGCTTTCTAGCTTGTTAAGTATGGGAGTGGATGGGATTTTCTTAGCTACCGGTTCCATTAATCCTTCTGATGTCGAGGGATTCTTGGATAAGGTGCCGATGATTTCTGTGGGACGCCCAGAGCTTCGCAATGAAATAACTGCGGTCGGTTTTGATGAAACTAAGCATGGCAAAATAATTGCATCTAATGTGCTCGGCTACGGACACAGGCGGGTAGGCGTGGTGGTCGTGGACGAGGATTATTCGGTACCTGAGAATCGCCGTGGTGTGTCGACGATTCAAGAATTGACGGCCGCCGGAGCTGTTGTTCGTAGTTTCCCAGTTTCTTCTTCTAGCTCCTTTAAGACTTTATCGAGCAATATAATTGCGCTGGTGAAGCGTGGGGAAATTACCTGTGTTGTGTTTCCTAATGACAGGCGTGCACTGCGTTTTCTAGGTGTTGCCCAATCAGTAGGAGTCGATGTTCCACAAGATGTAAGTGTTGTGGGGGTTGACGGGATCTCAAGGGAAGTGGTGCATGCTGGCCTTGCAACCGTACAAATTCCGGTCAACCTTGTCGCTGCGCGCGCATCGCGTGTCATGGGCTCGCGAATCAAGAATCCCCGACAGGTAGTAACTCATGAGAATTTTGCAGGAATGTTTCTGTCCGGTGAATCTTTGGGAGTACCCAATCCGCTGATTTCAGAATTGTAAAATTTTCTACTATAATCCTGACACTTAGTTTAAAGGTAGCTAATCTCGAAACTTCTGCAGCGTCCTTTTTGATTTTAACTTGTAACCTGGTTTGCTCACCCGTGACGCTCGTGCAGTTGAGCGTAAGAAGGCTGGTCTGCACAAGGTACGTCGCGCACCGCAGTACTCCAAGCGTTAATCTCGCTTCTACTGCGCGCGCAGGCGCCGCACACTGCCGCTGCTTCCCATTTAGGGAGGCAGCGGTTTTGTCGTTTTATCGCTCTGGCCGATGTCCCCGTCGGTTAGGCCGGCCAAACCTCGCCTGGCCGGCCTCTTGAGGCTGAGCCTTGCGCGAGGCATAAACGCTCAGTCGGGGCCACGATGAAGCCCGCACGCCGCAGTGCACCACGGACTGTGGAGTAGAGAAATGCCCGCCTCCCATCGCGGAAGAGTGCATTGGGAGGCGGGCTAGGGGCCTAGGGGAGAGGTCCGGTTAGGCAGAGAGATTACTCATCGTCATCTGCGGCCTTGTCCTTGGTCTTCTTCTGTGCAAAGTCCTTGAGCTCGGCGCGGCGCTCTTCGCGGAGGGCCGCCTGCTCTGCGAGGTATTCATCCGATGCGTTGATGGTGTACCACTCGTGGAGATACGGGTCATCGTTTTCAATTTCTGCCCCGGCACCGTGGTTTTCAGGAACGGCAGAAGAGCTGAATACGAAGTCGCCATTGTGCTCTTGGAGGCCCAAGTGTGTGCCTCGCTCAATGGCGGCATGGGCATATTTCCTGCGCAGTATTGCAGGGTCGCGTGCTAGGTCCTTGCCCCACGCCACCATGATGCCGATGAGGATGAAGGTAAACGGCAGCGAGCTGGAGACCATGATGGATTGCAGGCCGCTTAGCGCATTCTTGCCGGCAATGAGCAGCAGGGACAAGGAAATGCCACCCAGGGCAACGCCCCAAATAACGGAAATCGATGTCGAGGGGATTGGTCGACCTGATTGGGACATGGAGCCCATGACGTTGGTAGCGGAGTCAGCGGCCGTGTTGAAGAAGACGACCACAGCAAGGAGAACGATGACCGTGGTGATGCTAGAGAGCGGTAGCGATCTCATGAGATCGAACATCACATTCTCGCCGGAACCTTCGATCTCGATTCCATCCCCGTCCAGGTGGGTCTTGATAGCCGTGGCACCAAAGATGACGTACCAGAAAAGCGACAGGGTGGTAGGCACGAGCATGATGACGAAGACGAATTCGCGAATGGTGCGCCCGCGGGAAATCTTCGCGATGAACATGCCGACGAAGGGCGACCAAGAAATCCACCACGCCCAGTACAGCATGGTCCATGCGGTGACGAATTCCTTTTCCGGTTCACCCTGGGAGGCGGAGAGGGACATCATGTCTTCGAAGTGCTTGAAGAACTGCAGCAGGGAGGCGGGAAGCAGGTCCAGAATATAGAGCGTCGGCCCAGTGATGAGCACGAAGACCGCGAGTCCGATGACCAGGCCCATGTTGATATTGGACAGGATGCGGATGCCGCGCTTGATGCCGGACATTGCGGAAAGAATGAAAAGGATGGTGAGGATCGTAATGATCACCACCATGATTCCGTTGCCTTCGAGGGGCTTGCCGGTAAGGATAGAGGTACCCGTACGGATCTGCAGCGCGCCGATACCCAGGGAGGTAGCCGTGCCGAAGAGGGTGACCAACACTGCGAAGATATCGACGATCTTTCCAAATACCCGGTTATTCGAATCCGTAATGAGGGGTTCAAATAGCGAGGAAATGAGCGGGATGCGGCCGCGTCGATAAGCGGCATAGGCAAGCGCGCCGCCCACCAGCGCAAAGATCATCCATGGCAACGTCGCGTGGTGCAGAACCGCCTGGGCAAAGGCAGGAAGGATGGCTTCTTGGCTGCCGGATTCGACGCCGGAGAGATACGGCGGGGGAGTCAAGAATAGGGCAAGCGGCTCCATCGGGCCGTAGAAGACCAAGCCGATTCCCATACCGGCGGCAAAGAGCATGGCGATCCAGGCGTTCCGGGAGAAATCAGGCTTGGAATCATCGGCGCCGAGCTTAATTTTGCCGGTTGGGGCGATGGCGATCGTCAGCAGGAATGCCGTGGTGGCAATCATGATGATCGTAAATAGCCATCCAAAGTTTTGGACGACCCATGCCCGCATGGTGCTTCCTGTGTTGGCCAGGTTATCTGGGGCGATGATGGCCCACAGGATAATGCCAACTGTTGATGCCAAGGCCACCGCAAAGACGGTTTTATTGGTCTTGAAATCTGCGCGGGTGTTTTCGACACTTACTCCGGGAATGAGGGCTGGATGAATAGCGCGTTCCCCAGAAGCGGCTTTAGCAATGGCTGAGCGAGCCTTCTGCGAGGTAGTTTCAGGTGACTTGTCACCTGAAGATCTAGGTTCGTTCATCGTTGATCCTCTCTAGGGCAAAAGAGTGAAGTATAACCTAGCTAATAATTTCATATAAATGCCAAAAAGTACGACTTTAAGCAAATTTTGCTTTTCATCACAAGGACATTTTTCGTGATGTTGGTTACCCAACTGGCCTGCTTGCCGATGCTCCAAACATGCGACCCGCGGGACTAACAAGGCATAATTGTTTTCATGACTCGACTATTTGGAACCGATGGAGTTCGCGGCCTCGCGAATAAAAAGCTGACTCCCATTTTGGCCTTGACGCTGGGACAAGCGGCTGCAGAGGTCTTTACTGCGCAGCGCGAATCTTATGAGCGCCGCCCCTTGGCAATCATCGGCCGTGACCCCCGCGTATCGGGCGAAATGCTTGATGCCGCAATCGCTTCCGGCTTGGCGTCCCGCGGCGTGGACGTTGTGCGCGTGGGGGTGCTTCCCACCCCAGCCATCGCCTTTTTGACGGATGATTATGGTGCGGATCTCGGCGTGATGATCTCTGCCTCCCATAATCCGATGCCAGATAATGGCATTAAGTTCTTTTCCGCTGGCGGTAAGAAATTACCGGATAGCGTGGAAGATGAGATTCAAGACGCGATGGATAATCTCGTTGAGGAAGGCCCAACGGGCACCAAGTTGGGTCGCATTATCTCGGAGGCCCCTGATGGGCGCGAGCGCTATTTAGAGCACCTCAAGGATGTTGTATCCACTGACTTAAGCGGCATCAAGGTGGTTGTGGATACGGCCAACGGCGCGGCGTCGAAAGTCGCTCCCAGCGCCTATGAAGCAGCAGGCGCTGAGGTTATCCCGATTTACCACCGGCCCAATGCCTTTAATATCAACGAGAACTGTGGTTCTACCCATATTGAAAAAGCCCAGGCAGCGGTGCTCGAGCACGGTGCCGATTTGGGCCTTGCCCACGATGGCGATGCGGACCGCTGCCTCGCCGTCGATGCCGAAGGCAACGTGGTCGATGGCGATCAGATCATGGCGTTGCTCGCGGTAGGGATGAAGGAAGACAATGACCTGCGCTTTAATACGCTCGTCGCCACGGTTATGTCCAACCTCGGCCTGACCCTCGCCATGGAAAAGCAAGGCATTGAGGTCCGCCACGCGGCAGTGGGCGATCGCTATGTGCTTGAAGAGCTCCACCGCGGCGATTTCTCCCTGGGCGGCGAGCAGTCTGGGCACGTCGTGCTTCCCGATGACTCCACTACCGGCGATGGCACCCTCACCGGCCTTTCCATCATGGCGCGCATGGCCAAGTCTGGAAAGAGCTTGAAGGAACTGGCCTCCGTCATGACCGTATTGCCGCAGGTGCTCATCAACGTTCCGGTATCCAATAAGGCCGCGATCATGGATTCTGCCGAGGTTAAGCAGGCCATTGTGGAGGCAGAAGAGGAGCTCGGGGAGACCGGCCGCGTGCTGCTGCGCCCCTCCGGCACCGAAGAACTGTTCCGCGTCATGGTGGAAGCAGCCGAAGAGGAGCACGCCCGCAAGGTGGCAGGTAGGCTTTCTGCCGTCGTCGCCTCGGTGTAGGCAGTTAAGAAAATAAGAAGTATTGGGGAACCATTTGGTATAAACCCCAGTCCAATGAAGGTGAGCACACTTACCGCATATGGATTTGGGGATTTATACCGATGTCTGAGGTTTTCCTTCGCCCTGCAGAGGCGATGACAGCACTACAACAAGCTATAAGCGCCAATGATGAACAGCGCCAAGCTCACCGCGCCGACGTTCCAGACTTTCCTATTGCGGCGGCTGGGCGAAATTTCTCCGGGCACGGGGAACGCATCCGCAGCATCCTCGCGCGCATTCATGACAATGGAACGTGGCGCTTAGACAATATCTCTGCCACAGGTCAGGCAGCGCACGACCAGATGCGCGCATTCGCCACGTACGATGTCGGCTTTAGCCGCTCCTTTGCAGGAGAGAGCGGAAAGGCCGTGGACTAGTGAGTACGCTGACTAAATCGCTTTTAGGGGATTATTCCGCCGCCATTTCGCAGTTCCAATTGGCCTGCCTGGGACATTACTCTGGTCCCAGCATGCCATTGGGGCTTCTGGGTGAGCTCATCAGCGCGGTAGATGGAATCGCCCCGCAAAACATACTGCGCCATACCATCTCCGCGGTGGGAGGAAATCTGCCGCACGGCGGCGGGAAAGGCCTTGCGGATTTCCTGCGCACGGATGATTCCGATGTTGCCCATGGCACCTTGCGCGAGCACCTGACCGGCATTCAAAAGGATTTTGATATCCACCGCGATGAAGGCAAGCAGCTTACTGACTCCGCCAAGCAATGCTCGAGCGCTATTTCCGATGTCGTCGATACCTCCGATACCGCACTGACAGAGCTGATTTCTGCGGTCATCCCGCTGCTTAATATCTTGTCCATGGTGGCAACTAGGCATCCGCTGGCCAAGTTCATTATTCCCATCGTTTCCACCATTGGTGCGAAAATCATCGATGACACCAATGATTCAATCGCCAGCACGTGCCGGGATCGCGATGATGCCATTGAATCCTGTTACGACGAGTTTGAGTCCCGCTGCGAATGCGTCTGCGAGCGCCCTCTACCTGAGGAATGCCCCGAGCCGGCAGAAGCCGAGGAAGATTCCTGCCCACCACCGGTGGAAAAGTGCCCAGACACGCCAGCTCCTACTCGTCCGATGCCCGATGGTGGGGGCGACACCGCCTCCAACCCGCCACAGCCAGCGCAACCGACGCAGCCCGCATCCACCGCTGAGTGCCCGCCCCAGCCGGAGCCGATGCCGGAACCAACCCCAGAGCCAAAGCCAGATCCGAAACCGGCACCACAACTAGATCCAAAGCCGGCATCGGCCCCACAGCCAGCACCTGACCCCACACCTGAGCAGCATCCTTCCGGGTGCCAGTGCCAGCAGTGCCGCGGTTCGGTGAACAATAATCCTCGACCGACCGAATCCACGACCACGCCGGCGCATGCGGACCCAGATCCGGAACCCGAACCAGAACCGAAACCACAAGATTGCCCACCGGAACAACAGGAACAACCCGCACCTCAGCCGGAGCCCGACCCAGTCCCTGAGCCTGTGCCGGAGGATTCTGAGTGCGAGGAGGAACCAACAACACCGGCTGGCGTAGAAGAAGATGCGGCTTGTGACATCGAGTCCTCCTGCAGCGGCAGCTTGGGAATCGTCGGCGCAGGAATTGCGTTGGTGGGTGTAGGCCTCATCATTGAGGGCGCTGCGGAGTGCCTGGAAAACATCGCGGATGCCGATTGTCCGGAACCTGCGCCCGAGCCTGCGCCTGAGCCAGAACCCGAGCCGGAACCTTGCCCTGAACCGGAACCAGCACCGGAACCCGAACCGTGCCCAGAACCTGAGCCTCAACCCGAACCCGAGCCTGAACCGTGCCCGGAAGACGGAACGATTGAGCCACCTCCGGAGCTTTCCCAGGTGGAAGAACCGGCCCCGCCTCCAGAAAAGGTACAGCACCTGCAGGCAGCAGAAGCCGCTGGAGCTGGTGCACCTGCGCCAGAGCCGCAGCTTCAACCTGAGCCCGCACCAGCACCGGAACCTGAACAGCCACCGGCACCTGCTCCGGCCCCCGAGCCTGCACCAGAGCCAAGCTCAGATGAACCATCCGTGACTGCACGAAAGGCAGGGCAGTGGTAATGAATAACGATTTTGCAGAATTCGCGCAGGGGTTTCGCGAGCGCACCGCGCGACGCATGTTGGAATTTGAAAAAAGCCTGGCGAAGGCCCAAGACGAGCTAGAAAAGTCCACGGCCAAGGCCGTACAGCAGGCCAAAAATGAGCAGCGTGGGGGAAGAGACGGTGATGCGGTGGGGCATCGGCAAGCAGCTGCTGGAACGTGGCGCCGAAATAGTGCTGCCCCAACGCGTGTCAATAACGCATCGGGGCAGGTGAAATCTGTGCTGCGACGTGGATAGGCCTAGTTCAGCGGATTAGCTTTTAGTCATCGAGGGCAACGCCGGCGCGCTCGGCTAGGTCATCGCCGATAAAGCTTTCTACCTTCTTCGCGCTCGCCTCAGGATCCGCAAAGCCGTCATAGGCGGACTCGCCGGCGAGGGTGGAGAGCAAGAAACCGGTGACGAGGCCGCGGGCGATTTCGGTGGGGCCGGATTGGAAGGCGCCGGAACCGATAGCCAATTTGCGGAAGCGATCTTCGCTAAAACCGGCCTGCGTGCCCTTATCGATGGCCCGATAGGCCACCTGGCCGCGCCAGTTATAGGCCAGCTTGGCGGGGTTTCCGGCATTGAAAATGTCATCACGCCCAGAGCCAATGACTAGGCCCGGCGTATCGAGGCTGCGGGCGGCCTCGACGGCGGACGGGGCGGTCACGGCGGGATAAATCGCGGCGACGGCCTTGACCTTCGGGTTATCGACCGCGCCCAGTACCGCGGTGCCGCCGCCCATGCCGTGGCCTACCATGCCGAGCTTGCCCGGCGATACGGTGATATTGCCGGTGCCCAGCTTCACCCCAGCGGCGATCTGCAACGCAGATTCCATGTCTGCAGACAGGTTGCGGTGATCGGGGAACATGCCGGTCTCAGAATTGGGGGCGACCACGACGATGCCCCAGCTGGCGAGGTGGCGCAGCGTGGCGTGGTAATCCTTGATTTTGTGCATCCAATCGTGGCCAAAGGCGACGGCGGGCAGGCCTTGGCCTTCCGCAGGGGTATAAACTTTGCCGGTAATACCCGCATAATCGAGGTCGCCAACCAGCACGCGGTTGCGGCCACGCTTCGATAACGTTCCTAAGTGTTTCTTCAAATTCGCAGACACGCATTCTAGGATAGATGAAGATCACCCCGTGCTGGTGGCAAGGGGTGGCGAGTGGCACATGCGGGGGATTCGGGGAGGCCAAAAGGGGTGCGCGGCACCGAAGTTCTATGGGTTGCCTTACTTGCGCACTGTCGAGAAACCAGGCGAAAATGTGCACTAGGTAACATTTTCTATGCTTCTCTGGGAAGGCAGGTCGCCGCATATGACTACCGGCACCCTCACGATCGACCAATTGTTTCCGCAGGATGGACCGGAGGTAAAGACCGGCATCATCGACCGAGTGGCCTATGCCTCCGATGCCTCGCACTACCTCTACACCCCGAAGGCCGTTATTGAAGCGCGTTCGGCAGAACACGTGGCCGCCATTTTCAAGGCGGGGCGGCAGCAAGGTATTCCGGTGACCTTGCGCTCGGGCGGTACCTCCCTGGCAGGTCAGGCCTCCGGCGAGGGTTACTTAGTGGATGTGCGCAAGCATTTCCGGGGCATAGAAGTCCTCGATGACGGCAAGCGGGTACGCGTGCAGCCAGGGGCGACCGTGCGCCAAGTCAATGCGCTTTTGGGGCTGCGCAACCGCAAGCTCGGCCCGGACCCGGCGAGCGAGGCGGCCTGCACCATCGGCGGCGTGGTGGCGAATAATTCCTCCGGCATGGCCTGCGGCACCGAGTTCAATACCTATAACACCTTGGAATCGCTGACCTTTGTCTTGCCTTCCGGCACGGTGATCAATACCGCGGACGCGGATGCGGACCGGCAATTCCAAGCACAAGAACCCGAGCTGGTGGATACGCTGACCCGCCTGCAGCGCCGCGTGCGCGATAACCAGGAATCAGTAGATATCATCCGCCGCCACTTCAAGCTGAAAAATACGATGGGCTACGGGCTTAATTCCTTCCTGGATTTTGATAGCCCCGTCAAGCTCTTTGAACACCTCTTGGTTGGCTCCGAAGGAACCTTGGCGTTTATCGCGGAAGCGGTCTTTCGCACCGTGCACATCTCAGCCCTCACGACGACCACTGTGGCGGTCTTTAACGATCTCTCCGCCGCTACGAAGGCGTTACCTTCCCTGGTGGATACCGGTGCCGCCACCCTGGAGCTGATGGATTCTGCCTCCATTCGCGTGGGCCAAGGATTCGATAAGGTCCCGCAGGCCATTACCGGCTTCGATGTGGATTCGCAGGCCGCGCTGCTCATCGAGTACCAATCCGATGACAAAGAAGAGCTGCGGGAAAAAGAACACAAGGGCTCGTCCCTATTGCGCGAATTGGACCTGCAATCACCGGCGGAATTTTCTGCCGATATTCCCACCCGCACCGCCGCGTGGAACTTCCGCAAGGGCCTGTATGCCCAGGTGGCAGAAGCGAGGCCCTCCGGAACCACGGCGCTATTGGAAGACGTTGTGGTGCCGGTGGGCGATTTGGCCGATACTTGTTCCTCCTTGCAGGAGCTTTTTACCCGCTATTCTTACGACGATGCGGTCATTTTCGGCCACGCGAAAGACGGCAATATCCACTTCCTTCTAACGGACCGCTTCGAAGGCGATAGCGCCATTGGTCGCTATAACAACTTCAATGAGGAAATGGTGGACTTGGTGCTTTCGGCAGAGGGAAACCTCAAGGCCGAACACGGCACCGGCCGCGCCATGGCCCCGTATGTGCGCCGCCAGTACGGCGATGAGCTCTACGAGGTCATGCAGCTGCTCAAGCGCGCCTGCGATCCCGCTGGCACGATGAACCCGGGTGTGATTCTGGACGATGACCCCGATGCGCACATTACGAATATCAAGCTCAACCCCACGGTGGAAGAGGAAATCGACCCGTGCGTTGAGTGCGGCTATTGCGAGCCGGTCTGCCCGTCGAGGGACCTCACCTTGACCCCGCGCCAGCGCATCGTGGTGCGCCGTGCCCGCCAGCGGGCGCAAGAAAGCGGCGATACGCACTTGGTTGCAGAACTCGATGAGGCTTATGAGTACATGGGCATCGATACGTGCGCCGTGGATTCTATGTGTTTAACCGCCTGCCCAGTGGGCATTGATACCGGTAAATTCATCAAGAAGCTGCGCCACGAGAATGCCGGGGCCGCCGAAGAAAAGGTCTGGTTTACTGCCGCCAAGAATTGGCAGTTCACCAGCCGCGGTGCCGCAACGGCGCTCACCGGCGCGCACATGTTGCCGGCGCAGTTGGTCACGAAGGTCACCGATGTGGCCCGCTCGCTCGTCGGCCCCGATACCGTGCCCGGATACCAGCCGGAGCTAGGCAAGGGTGGCAAGTCCCGCGAGCGTTTGGCCGGGCGCGTGGGAGATCGCTATGCAGAGACCGCGGGAATCTATCTTCCAGCCTGCGTAAACTCCATGTTCGCCCCGCAAGGTGAGGGCATGGGTGCCACGGAGGCCTTCATTACCGTCTTGGAGAGGGCGGGGATCGCGCTGGAGGTGCCTAAGGGCATAGAAAAGCTCTGCTGCGGAACGCCATGGTCCTCAAAGGGCATGCGCAAGGGTCACGACATCATGGAGCAGCGCGTGCGCGAGACCGTCATGGATGCCACGGATAACGCCTGCCTGCCCGTGATCGTGGACGCGTCCAGCTGTACCGCGGGTTTTCAGGAGATGCTGGAATCCATCGGCATCACCGTCATCGATGCGCTGAGCTTCACCGCCGATACGCTGCTGCCGCGCCTCGAGACCACCCAGCCGGTCGATTCCATGACGATTCACCCGACCTGTTCGGCGTTCCAGCTTGGCATGATGGGAGATGTAGAAAAGGTCGCCCGAGCCGCAGCCACGGAGGTACACATCCCCACCGCCTGGAATTGCTGCGGTTATGCCGGCGACCGCGGCATGCTCCACCCAGAGCTCACGGAGTCCGCCACCCGCGCCGAGGCCGCCCAGGTCACGGAGCTGGGCGCGCAGTATCACGCCTCTACCAACCGCACGTGTGAGCTGGGCATGACCCGCGCCACCGGCGAGGATTACCACCACGTCCTTGAGATGCTGGAGCGCGCCACGCGCTAGCAGCCCGGTGGGGAAGGGGCGCGGCTGCTTGCCGATGCCCCCGTCTTCTTCCGCGCCCCAGTCAGCCGCAGGGCGGGAGGGCTGCTCACCGAGGGTGCGAAAACTAGCGGTGGGCAGGCCAGTTTCCAGTAACTATAAAAGGCCCGAATAAGTGTGCGGCCATAAATAACAGGCCCTAGTCCAACCCCCGGTTCGTGTTGACCAATGAGGTAGGATTCCTTTTTATGTGTGGAATTGTTGGATATGTTGGTCACGCTAGCGGTGACCGCGAATACTTCGCTCTGGATGTAGTCGTGGAAGGTCTGCACAGACTGGAATACCGCGGCTATGACTCCGCTGGTGTGGCGATGTACGCCGATGGGGAGATTAGCTGGCGGAAGAAGGCGGGCAAGGTTGCTGCCTTGGATGATGAGATTGCAGCGCGTCCGCTGCAGGATTCCGTTTTGGGAATCGGGCACACCCGGTGGGCCACGCACGGTGGTCCGACCGATCTCAATGCGCACCCGCACGTCGTTGACGGCGGCAAGCTGGCCGTGGTGCACAACGGCATCATCGAAAACTTCGCGGAGCTGCGGACCGAGCTCTTGAATAAGGGCTACAACTTCGTTTCTGAAACCGATACTGAAGTTGCCGCTGCGTTGCTTGGCGATGTTTTCCACAATGACGCCGCAGGTGACCTCACCAAGGCAATGCAGCTGACCGCTAAGCGCCTCGACGGCGCGTTTACCCTGTTGGCCATTCACGCTGACCAGCCGGATCGCATCGTTGCCGCCCGCCGCGATTCGCCCCTAGTCATTGGTTTGGGCGAGGGCGAGAACTTCTTGGGCTCTGACGTATCGGGCTTTATTGATTACACCAAGTCCGCAGTGGAAATGGACAATGACCAGGTAGTCACCATCACTGCTGACGATGTCGTCATTACTGACTACGACGGCAACCCCACTGAAGGCAAGGCCTTTGAGATCAAGTGGGATGCGGCCGCCGCTGAAAAGGGTGGCTTTGATTCCTTCATGGAAAAGGAAATCCATGACCAGCCTGCCGCCGTGCGCGATACCTTGCTCGGCCGCTTTGATGAGCAGGGCCAGCTGACCCTAGATGACTTGCGCATCGATGAGTCGGTCTTGAAGTCCATCGATAAGATCATCGTGATCGCCTGCGGCACGGCGGCCTATGCCGGCCATGTGGCGCGGTACGCCATCGAGCACTGGTGCCGCATCCCCACCGAGGTTGAGCTCGCCCACGAGTTCCGCTACCGCGATCCGATCGTCAATGAGAAGACCTTGGTCGTGGCATTGTCCCAGTCCGGCGAGACCATGGACACCTTGATGGCCGTGCGTCACGCACGCCAGCAGGGTGCGAAGGTCATCGCTATCTGCAATACGCAGGGCTCGTCCATTCCGCGCGAATCCGATGCGGCGCTGTACACCCACGCTGGTCCCGAAATCGCTGTGGCCTCCACCAAGGCTTTCTTGGCGCAGATTACCGCGACCTACTTGCTGGGCCTGTACTTGGCACAGCTGCGCGGCAATATGTTCTCGGATGAAATTCAGGGAGTACTTGCTGAGCTTCGCAATATGCCGGACAAGGTACAAAGCGTCATCGATGAAGAACAGCAGGTAGCTGGCCTGGCTAACTCCATGAAGGATGCGGAATCCGTGCTCTTCCTGGGCCGCCACGTGGGCTTCCCGGTTGCCCTTGAAGGCGCGCTGAAGCTCAAAGAGATCGCATACCTGCACGCCGAAGGCTTTGCCGCCGGCGAGCTCAAGCACGGCCCGATCGCGCTGATTGAGGAGGGCCAGCCGGTCTTCGTCATCGTGCCCTCCCCGCGCGGGCGCGATTCGCTGCACTCCAAGGTGGTGTCCAATATCCAGGAAATCCGCGCCCGCGGTGCCATTACCATCGTGATCGCAGAAGAAGGCGATACCGCGGTAGAGGATTACGCTAACCACGTCATCCGCGTGCCAAAGGCGCCGACATTGATGCAGCCGCTCCTTGCTACGGTGCCCCTGCAGATCTTTGCCGCACACGTGGCAAAGTCCAAGGGCTACGACGTTGACCAGCCGCGCAACCTGGCTAAGTCCGTGACCGTGGAATAACCTTCCGGCGATTCTGGCCCCTTTCTCGCCCTTGCTTGCACTGGGCGGGGGAGGGGTCTTGCGCATATCTGCAGTAAATTCAGCGCGCGGGTGGAAAGTGGCACAATAGTGGCATGCTGAAAACCACAATTGACCTTGCTGCCATCGCGCATAATGTGCGGCTGATTAAGGAGAAGATCGGCCCAGACGTCAAGCTGATGTGCGTGGTGAAGGCGGATGCTTACGGGCACGGGGTAGAAAGGGTCGTGCCCGTGATGCTGGAAGCGGGGGCGGATTCCATTGGCGTCGCCACGCTGACAGAAGCCGTGCAGCTGCGCCGCATGGGTGTGGATTCACCCATTGCGGCGTGGATCTGGCAGTCGGATCAGGTACTAGAAGAGGCCCTAGCCTCTGGCATCCAGATTGCGGTCAATTCCCCGGCGCAGGCGCGGAAGCTGGTGGAAGCGGAAATTCCCGCCGAGGTCTATATCAAGGTCGAAACCGGAATGCACCGCTCCGGGGTGGATAAGGCGGACTGGGATGAGGTTTTTGCGCTGCTGCGGGACGCCCCGCATATCACCGTCCTGGGCCTCATGTCCCACTTTGCCTGCGCGGACGATCCGGATAATGAGCATAATGACGCCCAGGAAGAAGAGTTTCGGCGCGCCCTGGATGCGGCGCGCGCGGCCGGTTTGAAGTGCCCGGTCAATCATTTAGCCAACTCACCAGCCACGCTCTCGCGCCCATCGGCGCACTTTGACCAGGTGCGCGTCGGCCTCGCGTGCTATGGGCTCGAGCCCATCGCGGGGAGAGAGCATGGCCTGCGCCCGGCGATGACCTGGTCCGGAAATGTCTTTGGGCTCAAGCCGATCGATAAGAATGAGGCCACCAGTTACGGGCGCACGTGGAGCGCGGATAAGCCAGGTTTCCTGGCCACGGTGGATTGTGGCTATGCCGATGGCCTGCCACGGGCGTACCAGGGACACCTTCAGGTGGGCATCGGCGGGCGACTCTATCCCCAGGTGGGCCGGGTGTGCATGGACCAAATTGTGGTGGATCTAGGAGAAAATCCACACGGCATTGCCCCCGGTGATGAGGCCACCATCTTTGGCCAGGGCGGCATGTCTGCCACCGAGCTTGCTGATGCCGTGGGCACCATAAACTATGAAGTGGTGTGCCGGCCCACCGGCCGCACTGAACGCGAATATATAGGAGGGGCCGATGCGCAGTAATTTTCCGGAGTCTGGAACCCGCGATCTGGCAACGGTGGAGCAGACCCACGCCTGCGGCAAGGAATTGGGCGCCGCGCTCGAAGCCGGCGATGTCGTTATCCTGGATGGCCCATTGGGCGCGGGAAAAACCACCTTTACTCAGGGAATTGCGCAGGGCATGCAGGTCAAGGGGCGGATTACCTCGCCCACGTTCGTCATCGCCCGCGTGCATCGCTCACGGGTTGGGGGGCCGGACCTGGTGCACGTGGACGCGTACCGCCTCTTGGATGAAGGCGGGGCCAATTCCGGCGATCCCCTAGGGGAGCTGGATGCCTTGGATCTGGATACCGAGCTTGCCGATGCCGTCGTCGTCGCCGAATGGGGCGGCGGCCTAATCGAGCAGATCGCAGATAAGTACCTCTTTGTCAGCATCGACCGCGAACCGGCGGAGTTTTCCGGCGCCGATGAGGACGTGCGCCGTATTAGCTGGTCATGGCGCCACAATGATTAGGTAGATCTCATTAATTTTAAGGTATAAGTGATGGATATCTTAGGGCGTCAAGTTGCTTTAGGTATTTAAGGTGCGGGATCCTTGAAGGGTGTTAGATCTCCTAGCCTCTAGTCCTCTGCTCGCCCTTTTTGCCATCATGGCCATTGGTTTGGCCATCGGCAAAATCAAATTCTTTGGCATCTCTCTTGGCGCCGCGGCAGCGATGTTCGTGGCGCTCGGGCTTTCTACCGCCAATCCGGATATCCAGATTCCACCGCTGGTCTATCAATTCGGCTTGGCCATTTTTGTTTATGCCATTGGCCTTAATTTCGGGCCGTCGTTCGTTCGCGAATTTGCTACCCGTGGCTGGAAGCTGACCGTCTTTATGATCGGCATGTTGATCCTGTTGGTCGGCGTGGGTTTCGGGCTCATCCGCGTCTTCGGCCTCGAAACCGATGTGGCGGCCGGCATGTTTGCCGGTTCGCTGTCGTCCACACCAGGTATGGCGGCAGTGGTGGATATGCTGGGCGATTCCACCCCGGTCGTCGGCTATTCGCTGGCTTACCCGGGTGCGGTTATCGGCGCGATCCTAGTCGCCGCCATCGGCGCGAAAATCCTCAAGGTGGACCACGAGGAAGATGCCAAGAAAGAGGGGATGATTCCCGCTCCGCTGGTAGCCAAAGGCGTACGGCTGACCAAAGACTTCCCGGATACAGCCGGGCACCTGTACCGCGTCACCGGGCATACCGTGGTGGCTACCCGCGAGATCTCCGATATGGAACACCACCGGCTTGCGCACCCGGATATGCCCCTGCGCAAGGGCGAGGCATTCCTTATTAATGGCTCCGAAAAGGATGTCGCCGGTGCCATCGAGGTGCTCGGTGAGGAATACCCAGTCGAGCTCACCCCAGAGGCGGGCTTGCAGTATAAGCGCGTGACCGTGTCGAACCCGAAGGTCGCGGGCAAGCGCATCCGCGATATCGATGCGCTCGAGCATGGCTTCATCATCGCGCGCGTGCGCAAGGGCGATAGCGATGCGGTCCCGCACCCAGATATGGTGCTGAACTACTCCGACCGCGTGCGCGTGGTGTGTAGCTCGCACCACGTGCGCGAGGTGCGCAAGTACTTGGGCGATTCTGAATCGGCGCTCGGCAACGCTGACCTATTGTCCATGTCCATCGGTTTGACCTTGGGCATGCTGTTGGGCCTTATTCCCATCCCCATGCCGGGCGGATCGACCTTGCAGCTGGGCTTTGGTGGCGGTCCCGTCGTGGTCGGCCTCATCCTCGGTTACCTGAACCGCACCGGCCCCATCAATTGGCAGATGCCCTTCCATACCAGGGAAACCCTCTCGAACCTGGGACTGACGCTCTTCCTGGCGGGCGTGGGGACATCGGCAGGCGCATCGTTCCGCGATGCCCTGACGGATCCGTCCTCGCTGACCATCATCGGCGTTGGCTTTATCATTACCTTGGTATCGGCCATCCTCATCGGCGTCATCGGCATGCTGGTGCTGTGCTTGAAGTGGGACGAGGCCATGGGTTGTGCAGCCGGCATGACCACGAACCCAGCAGTATTTGCCTATATCCGGGGCCAAACCGGCACGGAGCTTGCCGGGCGCGGCTGGGCAACGGTGTATCCAACCACCATCATTGGCAAGATTATCGCCGCTCAGGTGCTGCTATTGTTATTGCTTTAGCCCCATATGTCCCGCGCTAATTATTCACCCACTGGGTAAGCCGCCTACACTGGCAGGCACTACCCAGTGGGTGAGTGCTTGTTGGCCGCCGAGTAGCCTCGGAAATAGAACTGACAATCACTTCACCATATGTACATATAGGACCCCCTTGACCCGAGGAGCGTTACTCACCCCATGACTAAATTTGCACGCAACCTGACCACGACCATTATCGCGCTATTTATCATTGTGATGATGGTGCTCGTTGCCGGGGCTACCCTGCGTGATGAGGATTCCCTGGAGGGCAACCTCACCAATACCTTGCAGCATGCCCCGCGGAACCTCGAGGTAATGTCGCTCATCCCGTCTGATGTCTACGGCGCCGACTACAGCGCCATCGGCTTCATCTGCCCAGGCATGGCGGAAGATAAAGTTAAGGAAGCAGCCCCCAACCCCGATGACATCACTTTTGAGGACGGTGTCGTTCCTGAGGGCAAGAGCTACGTCATGGCGCTGGGCCACAACGTTGACCCCTATGTAGAGGAATTGGATTCCTCCGAGGTTGAGGTCTGCGAGATGATCAACACCCAGGTTAAGGCCATGGAGCAGCAGGGCCACGGCCTCGACGGCGGAGTTCCACTGGTTCAGGGCTCCCAGCCGCTGGCCTTCCAGAGTGAAGACGGCGTGTGGAAGCTGGTCGGCTAATGCGCGTCCTGGCCATTGATACGGCGACGACCGCCCTGGTTACCGGGGTAGTCGACACCGAGTCTGGGCAGATAACACAGCGCGTGCTGGCCGATACGCGCGCGCACAATGAACGGCTCATGCCCACCATCCTCGCGGTGATGAGTGAGGCCGGGGTGGAGCTCGGCGCCCTCGACGCCATCGTTGCGGGCATGGGCCCTGGCCCCTTTACCGGCTTGCGCGTTGGTATGGCTACGGCGCAGGCGCTTGCCGATGCCCTCTCCATCCCCCTCCACGGCGTCTGCACCCACGATGCCATCGCGCACGCCGCGCTAGCGGGGGCCGATGCAGCCGATGAAAGGGACGCGGCGGACGCAGCGCTGGTTGCTACCGATGCCCGCCGAAAGGAAATTTATTGGGCTACCTACCGCGCGGGACAACGCGTCGCGGGCCCGGACGTTTCGAAGCCGGGGGAGCTTGACGTGCGAGACGTCGCGCAGGTGGTCATCCCGGAAAAGCTGGCTGAGCAGTTGCCAGAGGAACTTGCTGCGCTGCCACGTAGCGAAGCCGCACTCACCGCAGAGGGCCTGGTGGCCGTCGCGCGGCTCGACGCGAATCCGGAGCCGGAGCCATTCGTGCCGCTGTACCTGCGCCGTCCCGATGCGGTTCCGCCCAAAAAGCAGCAGCTTTCCGCGGCCATTCCAGAGGTGCGCCTGTGAACCTGCGCGAGCTCACCCCCGCCGATGCCCCGCGCTGCGCTGAGCTGGAAAAGGTGCTTTTTCCTGGTGAAACCCCGTGGACAGAAGCGGTATTTGAGCAAGAAATGGCCCAGCCGTTCAACTTCTACCTCGGGGTGGAAGGCGCCCTAGATCCCGCATCGCCGGAGGACGGCGAGGAGCCGGTCTTGTTGGGCTATGCCGGCATCGGCATGATGGGACCAGCCGCGGACCCCGAGTTTGAAATCCACACCATCGGCGTCGATCCAAAGGCCCAGCGCCGCGGCATCGCGCGCATGATGATGGATAATATTTGCTATATCGCGGACTTAAAGAGCGCGCCCATCTTCTTGGAGGTGCGCGTGGGAAACGATCCCGCCATCGAGCTATACCGACGCTATGGCTTTAGCATCGAGGGGATTCGCCGCAATTATTATCAGCCTTCTGGCGCGGATGCGCACGTCATGGTGCGCCCCAGCCAGTCCCAACAGCCAAGCCAGCGCGAAGCAAAGGAGCAGTAATGAAGGTCATGGGCATCGAGTCCTCCTGCGATGAGACCGGGGTGGGCATCGTCGAGCTGGACCAGGACGGCCACATGGAGATCATCGCCAATGCCGTTGCTTCGTCGATGCAGCAGCACGCGCGCTTTGGCGGCGTCGTGCCCGAAATCGCCTCCCGCGCGCATCTGGAGGCCATGCCGCAGGTGATGCGGGCGGCGTTGGAGGAGGCGGGCATCGATAAGCCCGATGCCATTGCCGCCACCGTGGGCCCGGGTCTGGCCGGCGCCCTGCTGGTGGGCGCTTCCGCTGCCAAGGCCTATGCCGCCGCGTGGGGCGTGCCTTTTTATGGCGTCAACCACCTCGGCGGCCACGTAGCCGTGGCCAACCTCGAGGGCGAGAGCCTGCCGCACTCGGTCGCGCTGTTGGTCTCCGGCGGGCACACGCAGTTGCTCGAGGTCGAGGCCGTGGGAAAGCCCATGCGCGAGTTGGGCTCCACGCTTGACGATGCCGCCGGTGAAGCCTACGACAAAGTCTCCCGCCTCCTAGGGCTGGGGTACCCGGGTGGACCGGTCATCGATAAGCTGGCTAGCCGCGGAAAACCCACCATTGATTTCCCGCGCGGCATGTCGCGCGCCGAAGATCTGCGCGGCGAGCACCGGCATGATTTCTCGTTCTCGGGGCTAAAGACCTCCGTTGCGCGCTATGTGGAGCGCGCCGAAAAGGCCGGCGAGACCATCTCCGTGGAGGATGTATGCGCCTCGTTCCAAGAAGCTGTGGCTGATGTGCTCACCGCCAAGGCCATTCGCGCCTGCGAGGATACCGGGGCGAAGGTGCTCCTGCTCGGTGGCGGCGTCGTGGCCAATTCCCGGCTGCGGGAGCTGGCCGCCGAGCGCTGCAACGCCGCGGGTGTCGAGCTGTGCGTGCCGCGGTTTAACCTGTGCACCGATAACGGCGTGATGATTGCTGCACTTGGCGCCCAGCTCATTCATGAGGGGGCTGCGCCGTCGAACCTGGGTATCGGTACCGATACGCAATTGGATGTGGAAGAGCCACAGTTAACCTAAAGTTCTTCTTCCTCGCACTGCAGGGTGGGGGAGTCGGCGGTAACCTTTAACGCGTTCATGCCCTCTCGGCTTTAAAGGAGCTTTCTCTCATGACCGTTGGTTTCCTCGTCAACCCCGATCTCACTCGCCGAAAAATCGAGTTCGAATTAGAACACGCCAACCAGTTTTTGGGCGGCACCACCGAGGGGCGCGTCTCCGTCGTCTTTCAAGATGACGGGACGACCTACGCCGCGCTGTATAACCCAGAAGCTAAGCAGGAAGGCGCCGAGCCCAACCCGGTTGCTTCCCTGGCGCGCAATGCCGCCGACACGGGAAACTCCGCCTTTTTACAAGATCCCATCCGCGCTATCAGCGGCCCAGTTATCTTCGTGGATGCAGAGGGCGAAGAGGACTCCATCGACGAGGTCATCGCTTCCGTCGAGCACGGCATCCGTGCGGTGAAAAACTACCGCGAGGATTTCCCGGACGAGTACACGCTCTGGCGCGCTGCGGTCATCAACTCCACAAAGAGCGCATAAGCACCCTTTTTAACGCTCGGTGTGGCGCAGCCACATCAGCACGGCCTTGACGCGGCGATTGGCGTCTTCGGGACGAAACCCGAGCTTGAGAAAAACATTGGACACGTGCTTGCTCACCGCGCCCGCGGTTAATACCAGCGCGTCTTCAATTTCTTGATTGCTCAAGCCCTGCGCCATGAGCCCTAAAACCTCGCGTTCGCGGGCGGTTAATTGGCTCAGCCCCGTGCGCCGCGCGGATAGCAAGGCGGTGACCACTTCTGGGTCGACGACGGTGCCACCACCCGCCACTTCCTCAAGGGTGTGCACGAATTCGTCCACATCGGATACGCGCTCCTTGAGCAGGTAGCCGAATCCGCCGTGCTCTAAGAGCCGGTCCAAGTAGCTCGCCGCCACGTATTGGCTGAGCACCACCACCGGTTGCGACGGGTCCGCCGCACGCACATCGTGCACGGCACGCAAGCCATCATCGCTCATGGTAGGCGGCATGCGGACATCGCTAATGATCAGATCGAAGTCATCGCTGCCCGCGCAGGCGCGCAATTCCTCGGCATCGTTGACAGCGGTCACGCTATGGCCCAGTGCCGTCAAAAGCTGTTCTAGCCCGGCGCGCAAGAGGGCAGAATCCTCTGCCAATAAGAGTTTCATCGGGCCTCCTTTAGCGGTAGTGACATGGTGAAGGTTGCTCCTTGTCCCTTTGTACGGGCAGGGGAGAAGTCGACGGTGCCGCCAAGTGCCGCGGCCCGCTCGCGCAGCCCGGCCAGCCCTGTGCCCGCGGTTGCTCCGGTGCTCTTTCCGGAGTGTGTTCCGATGCTCGTGCCGGTGTTCGTGTCGGCGCTGGTCCCAGCGCCGACGCCATTATCGCGGACGCTGAGGCGGAGATCGTCGCCAAAAGAGATGGACACGCTGGCGGCGGTGGCCGCGCCGTGGGTGGATGCGTTGGTCAGCGCTTCTGCTACCGCGTGGTAGGCCAGTAGTGCTGTCGTTTCCCCAATCGAGCGTTCCGCGCCTTCAACGTGCAATTCCGCGTCGAGCCCGCTGTGGGCCAAGAGTTCATCGAGGGCGGGGATGAGGCCGTCATCGAAAAGCACCTGTGGTGCAATGCCACGCACGGTAGCGCGCAGGGCGGATAGGGCATGGGTGGCGTTATGTTCGGCATCGGCAAGCGCCTGCTGAGCCTCGGGCGGGGACTGGAGTTTTGCCGCGGCCAGGTTGAGCTTGAGCGCGGTGAGGTACTGCTGGGGGCCATCGTGGAGCTCGCGCTCGATGCGGCGGCGCTCACCCGAAAAGGCATCAATAAGCGTGGCGCGCGAGGCCGCCAACTCCTGGGCAGAGGGGCTCAGGGCGAGCCGGGTGAGGGAAATGGAGGCCTTGACCAGCAGGCGGTTGAGCACCACCAGTAGGACGAAGAGCACGGCGGCCGCGAGCCAGCACACGACAAAAATCAATGGGCGATTATCGGTGGTCCACTCGCCGACGTTGAACTCGGCCTGCGGAATAAACGGCGCGATAACCAGTACGCCCGCGACAAAACCGACAGAGACCCAGTTGGCAAAGCAGGCCACGCAAATAAGAAGCTGCAGTAAAAGGTGATAAAACTGCTGCCAATCAAACCAACGGTTGGCCCGCCGTGGGGGAATATCAACGCCCATCCACTTCGCACCAAAACGGCCGATAAACTCCGCGGCGCGGGCTACCAGCGGAATCCACGGCAGCATGAGCACCGAAATCACCAGTCCCGGAAGGGCAAGTATTCCGAGGACGAGGCTCCACCCGTTGGCCTTGACAGTTCGCATATCCGTTCAGCCTAGCCGCCGCGCCGGGGTGGTGGCAGTAGAGCTAGCCCCACCATTTTTCGGGCAGCCTTCCCCATCGCGCGTGCGGGGCACGGCCGGTGGAATGGAAGGCATGTTAAAAGCACAAAATCTGAGCAAGCGCTACGGCAGCCATACCGCACTCGCCGAGGTGGACCTAAGCATCGAGCCGGGGGAATTTGTCGCGATTATGGGGCCATCCGGCAGCGGCAAGACCACGCTGTTGAACCTGCTATCCGGGCTGGATAAGCCCAGTTCCGGCACGGTCAACGCGCCGGCCCGCACAGAGCGCGCCTTCGTATTCCAGGACTATAACCTGCTGGAATCGCTCAACGCCCGCAAAAATGCCACGTTGACCGCGCACTTTTCCGGCCGGCGCTGCACCCGGGACGCGGTGCAGAAGACCTTCGAGTCTTTGGGGCTTGACGGGCTGGAGCGCCGCCTGCCCGCGCAGCTGTCCGGCGGTCAGCAGCAGCGCGTCGCCGTTGCGCGCGCCTTGCTGGCCGGTGCGCCGTATATCTTTGCTGATGAGCCCACGGGCGCGCTTGACGATGCCACCGCCCAGCTCGTCCTCACCCACCTCCGCACCGCCGCACGGGGTGGGGCCGCGGTGGTCATGGTGACCCACTCGCACCTCGCCGCAGAGGCCGCCGACCGCATCATTGAGCTCCAGGAGGCCAACCATGCTGGTGTGGCTTAAGGACTTACAAAGCAATTGGCTCTCATGGCTTGCCGTGGCGCTAACCATGGTGGTTTCCTCGGCCGCGTGCGCGCTGGCGGTATCGATGCTGGTGGCCACCTCGGACGCGGACGAAGATCCCACTGGGCCGCTCGGCGGCACCGTGCTGGGCATGGCGGTCTGCGCCGTTGTGTTGATCACGTTGTCCCAGATGCGGCTGATCATTGAGGAGCGCGAACCCGTGTACCGTTCGTGGCGCATGATCGGCATGCCTGGGTGGATGATCAATAGCTTCATCGTGGGGCAGGTGAGTGCCGTGAGCGCTATCGCGGCGCTCATCGGGACCTTCCCGGCGCGCCTATTGGTCGACCCCATGGCCGCGGCCTTTCGCAGCGACGGGATTCCCATGCCGGAGTTGGCCATTACCCCGCTGGTCATCCGCATCGCCGTATCCGTCTGCGTGGCATCGGCGGTCTGCGGTGCCCTCATACCGCTGCGCCGGGTCTTTCGCCCGCGGGTGGAACCGCGCCCGGTGTGGGTAGTGCTGCGCTGCCTTGTTGCCGTTGGTTTGGTAGGCGGTGCCGTCTACGGCTGCCTGCAGATAGAGGATCCGGGCGATAGCCTCGCCGCCTCTATGGGGCTGGTCATCCTGGTTGCACTCATGACGCCGTGGCTGATGCCCGCCGTGGACCAATGGACGCGCTTGTGCGGCATCGCCGGGGCCAACGTGCGGGTGCGCCGCCGCTTTTCCGTGCCTCATATCGTGCCGTGGGTGCTGCTCGGCGGCCTGATCGTGGCGGTGGGCTCTGGGGTGATGATGCTCAAAGGTACGGACAGCCTCGACACCCTGTCATCGGGGCGAGTCTTCGCGGCATTCCTCGGCCCAGTCGTTGCCCCAAGCATCGTTGGTGCGGTGTTGACCTCACTCATCATGCGCTCGCGCATCGCCAGCGATGTGCGCGGCCTGCGATTGGCCGGCGCCGCGCCGGTGGCGTGGGCGCGGGTGCAGGTGGGCGAGGCCTTCTGCCTGACCATTACTGCCGCGGCCATAGTCATCACCTTGAGCGTGACGGTGGTCGCGCTGCTCAACCACCTGTTGCATCCCGATTTCTATTCCGGGATGAGCGCGCTGTGGGAGGGGCTTGCCGGAGTGTGGTGGGCGCCATTCGGTCTAATTTTTGGCGCCATGTTTCTTGCGCTGTGTGCGGTCAAGCTCATTCTCGCGGGATTCCTGCGCTCAACCGCCCAGATCCGTACAAACTGATGGATGGATCGCCGATATTCTGATGGGTAGAACGCACTCAAACTGATGGGTGAAACTCTGATATTCTGATGGGTAGAACGCACTCAAACTGATGGATGGGTTTAAAATGACTGGTCAAGAAGGCTATTTTTATCTCCCGCGAGTAGAGGATTCGCGGCTTCATGGAGTCCTGCAGCGATCCGGTGGAGTGTTGATAGAAGGCCCAAAGGGCTGTGGGAAATCCGCGACCGCTCGGCAAATTGCGGGCAGTCTTGTCCAGGTGGATACGGATTTAAACCTCGACATGCAGCTCAGCACCGTCCCGGATTTGGCGTTGGAGGGGGATACGCCGCGAGTTTTTGATGAGTGGCAAGAAAAACCGCAGTTGTGGAACTTGGTGCGGCATGAGATTGACCGTCGGCAAGCGCCTGGGCAGTTCATTCTTACTGGGTCGACTGCGCCAATGGAGGAACAATCCAGGCACTCGGGTGCGGGGCGCATAGCCAGGCTGCGGATGAAGACCTTCAGTTTTTATGAGTCGGGGCATTCTAATGGCGCAGTATCATTAGCCGAATTGGTAGCTCAGGAATCCCCGCAGTCGAATGGGGAAACGGTCGTGGATGTTGCAGGGGTCATTACGCGCATGGCGCATGGCGGCTGGCCCGCAAACCGGAATTATTCCGTTGAGGCGGCGCAGGAGAATCTGCGCAGTTATATCGATACTGTGGCCCACGTGGATATTAATGCCGCCGATGGTGTGCGAAGGGATCCGGTAAAAGTAACGACACTTATTCGTTCGCTTGCCCGTGGGGTAGCCACAGAACAGTCCATTTCTTCTATTGCTGCCGATATTGGCGCGCAAAGGGCTACGGTCAGCGAGTACCTTGCTGCGTTGCAGCGCATCTTCATCGTGGAAGAACAGCTGGCGTGGTCGTCTCATCTGCGCTCGCGGGCTAGTCTGCGAACGGCACCGAAGAGGCATCTGGCGGATCCGGCGTTGGCCGCTGCTGCCGTGGACGCGTCCCCAGACAAGTTGCTGCGCAACCTTGCCTTTGCCGGGCAGCTTTTTGAATCCCAAGTAGTCCACGACTTAGCGGTGTTAAGTGGAAAGCGTATTTTTCACGCCCGTGACGCATCTGGGCTGGAAGTAGATGCGGTATTTGAGCTGGCAGGCAGGACCGTTTTCGTAGAAATTAAATTGGGGCAAAGCCAAGAGATCATTGAGAAGGCGGCAAGCAATTTGCAGGCCTTCGCAGAGTGCTTTGAATGGGAGGTCCCGCCCGTCTTAATGATCGTGACGGGAGGAAACCTGAGCTTTCGGCATCCGAGCGGAGTACACGTGGTGTCCCTGACGCACTTGGCGCCGTAGCGCGGTCCGGCAGCGGGGATCGCGTCATTGTTGAGGGTTAGCAGTCACGAGGGTAGAGTGCTAATCAGGTTGTTTGACCCACAGTTGTTCACCCGCGACGACGGCTGTGCTGGACATCCACAACCGGCACGCGCGCGCCATTAAGGTGCGCAAACGAACAATACGGAGGAAACATCATGGCAACTATTAAGCCGCTTGAGGACCGCGTCCTCGTACAGATCGTAGAAGCAGAATCCACCACCGCATCCGGCCTGGTTATCCCGGATTCGGCAAAGGAAAAGCCGCAGGAAGCAACCGTTATTGCCGTCGGCCCGGGCCGCTGGGAAGACGACGATGACCGCATCCCCATGGACGTTAAGGAAGGCGACACCGTTGTCTTCTCCCGCTACGGCGGCACCGAGCTGAAGTACGACGGCGAAGAGTACTTGCTGCTGAGCCAGCGCGACATCCTCGCCATCATCGAGAAGTAGGAACTACTTATGGCAAAGCTTATTGCATTCGACCAAGAAGCCCGCGAGGGAATTCAGCGCGGCGTCGATACGCTGGCTGATGCCGTCAAGGTCACCCTCGGCCCGCGCGGCCGCAACGTCGTATTGTCCAAGGCCTTCGGTGGCCCGACCGTTACCAATGACGGCGTGACCATCGCCCGCGATATCGACGTCGAGGAGCCCTTCGAGAACCTCGGCGCGCAGCTGGTTAAGTCCGTTGCGGTCAAGACCAACGACATCGCCGGCGACGGCACCACCACCGCGACCTTGCTGGCCCAGGCGCTTATCTTTGAGGGCTTGCGCAACGTTGCAGCCGGCGCTAACCCAATTGAGCTCAACCGCGGCATCTCCGCAGCGGCGGAAAAGGCCGTCGAGGAGCTCAAAGCACGCGCCACTCCGGTCAACTCCGCCTCCGAAATCGCGCAGGTAGCCACCGTGTCCTCCCGCGATCCGGAGGTCGGCGAGATGGTTGCCGGCGCCATGGAAAAGGTGGGAAAGGACGGCGTCGTCACCGTCGAGGAGTCCCAGACCATGGACTCCACCGTGGATGTCACCGAAGGTATTTCCTTTGACAAGGGCTACCTTTCCCCGTACTTCGCTACGGAGGAAGAGACTAACCACGCCGTGCTTGACGATGCCGCCATTTTGCTCGTCCGCAACAAGATTTCTTCCCTGCCGGATTTCTTGCCGCTGTTGGAAAAGATTGCGGAGACCAACCGCCCGACCCTCATCATCGCGGAAGACGTTGAGGGCGAGCCGCTGCAGGCGCTCGTGGTCAACTCCATCCGCAAGGTCCTGAAGGTTGCCGCCGTGAAGGCACCGTACTTTGGCGAGCGCCGCAAGGGCTTCATGGATGACTTGGCCGTAGTTACCGGCGCCACCGTGGTGGACCCTGAGGTGGGCGTCAACCTGAACGAAGTCGGCCTCGAGGTGCTGGGTTCCGCGCGCCGCGTGACCATCACCAAGGAAGACACCGTGCTTGTCGATGGCGGCGGCAGCGCCGCAGCCCTCGATGATCGCCGTGAACAGATCCGCGGCGAAATCGCCCGCACCGACTCCACCTGGGATAAGGAAAAGCTCGAGGAGCGCTTGGCTAAGCTCTCCGGCGGCGTCGCCGTTATCCGCGTTGGTGCCGCAACCGAGACCGAGGTCAACGAGCGCAAGCTGCGCGTCGAGGACGCCATCAACGCCGCCCGCGCGGCCGTAGAAGAAGGCGTCATCGCCGGCGGCGGTTCCGTGCTGGTGCAGATCTCTAAGGAACTCGAGTCCTTTGCCCAGGACTTCGAGGGCGAGGCTAAGGTCGGCGTGCTCGCCGTCGCCCGCGCTCTGACCCGACCGGCATTCTGGATCGCAGAAAACGCAGGCCTCGATGGCTCTGTCATCGTCTCCCGCGTTTCTGAGATGGCCAACGGTGAAGGCTTTAACGCCAACTCCCTGGAGTACGGCAACCTCATTGATAACGGCATCATCGATCCCGTGAAGGTCACCCACTCCGCAGTGGTCAATGCCACCTCCGTTGCCCGCATGGTTCTTACCACCGAGGCATCCGTCGTGGAAAAGCCGCAGGAAGAAGATAACGCTGAGGCCGGCCACGGCCATCACCACCACTAATTCCTGCGCTATACCTAGCCCCATAGCCCGCCGCGCCTTCCCCGCCTTATTGGGGAGGCTGCGGCGGGCTTCTGGCTTATACGTAAAGCACGCGGGAACCACATAACCCGTGCGATGCCACGGTAGGCCTTTTTAGCCGCCAGCGGCAGCAGAAGAGAGGATAGTTCACAAAAGGCGCCAAGCTTAGGGGTCCTCCTCAGCTGGAGGTTGCCTCGTCTTTAGCGGCACGCCCCAGGACTTAGCGGGCTCGAAGGAGTCCCTCACAGGGCGTTATTTGCAGCAGGCGCTTGCTACGCAGGGATAATTCGGAACCCCGCACTCCCGCCCGCCACGAACGCGGTGTGTGGGCTCTGCGCGCTAACTTAATTTTTGGGTTAAGCGTTGACCGTCTCGCGGCGACGCTTGCGCAGCGCCACCACGCGCTCAGACTCGCTCATGCCGCCCCAGACGCCATACGGTTCGGCCGAACGCAGGGCGTGCTCGCGGCAGAGCTCGATAACCGGGCAGGAATTGCAGATGGCCTTGGCGCGATTTTCGCGCTGGGCGCGGGCTCGGCCACGCTCTCCGTCTGGATGGTAAAACACGTCCGAGTTTTCACCGCGGCACGCACCTTGCAACTGCCAATCCCATACATCTGCAGTAGGTCCGAGAAGAGACTTGGACTGAGACACGTTTCTTAAGCTCCTTATAACAGGACGAGAATTCTTACGCTGGCGGCCGGTGGAGAGTCATCCGCGAACCGCAACGATTTGTAGTGTGTCGCGTCTTGGTAAACAAAGGGTTACTAGTATTTAACTTCTAGGTATTGTATCTATTTATGGGACTCGTTAGCGCCCATTTACCTGCAATAATGGCTAAGGTTAACGAATTATGAATTTTCCTCTTTCTATTGTGCAGGGGCCATAAACCCGCCTTCAAAGCGGGTACAACCGCTGGGCACGGGTTTCTTGGTGGGGTTTTCTTTGCTGGGGCATCGCCAAGCAAGGGCAGTGCCGAGGCGGAGGTGTGCAAGGCAGTTGTCCCTTTGCACTCCCTGCCCCAGAGGAAATATGGTTGAATATCGATTTAATAGTCTGCAGAGGGTGCACTCGTGAGCGATAAGGATAAAGAGCTAGCGGATCTCGTTCCGCTGGCCGCTGGTGGAAGCCGCCGCGCACTGCAATCTATCCTGCAAATTATTCATCCGCAGGTGCTGCGCTATTGTCGTGCGCGCATCGGTGGCGGGCGCCAGCCCACCGCGGAGGACGTGACCCAAGAAATCTGCCTCGCCGTCGCCACATCTATCGAATCCTATGAAGATAAGGGCCGACCCTTCATGGCCTATGTCTACGGCATCGCTTTTAATAAGGTAACCGATGCCCACCGCGCCATGGGCCGCGATCGCTCCACGCCCGCCGAGGAGCTTCCAGAAAGCACCGCAAACGAGGCGACTCCCGAGGAATGGGCGCTAGAAAATGATGGTAGTAACAGAATGCGCGCCTTGCTCGATACCTTAAGTGACAAGGCAAAAAACATCGTTATTTTGCGCGTGTTCGTTGGGCTTTCGGCAGAAGAAACCGCCGATATCGTGGGGTCTACCCCGGGCGCGGTTCGCGTCGCACAGCACCGAGCTCTCGCACAATTGCGAAAGGCCCTTGGGCAACAATTAGCCACCGAGGGCTAAAGCCACAACCCCCGCTCTAGAGACACGCGTAAACCTTAAGAAAGGAAGGAGGGACAGAAACCATCATGGCCTCCAAGCATTCTAAAAAGAATAACGATGACCTGACGGAGCAGCTCCAGCCCTTGGTAGATGATGATGCATTCCTCACCGAGCTGTCGCAGGGCAAGGATCCCTCCAATGGCAGCGATGAGCTCGCTGGGCTGCTGTTGGGGCTGAAGGGGGACATCGATAAGCAGATGCCGCCAGCCCCGCGCGTGGATGGGGTAGAGGAAGAACCGGCCGTCATCAGCCTCGATAAGGCGCGGTCTCGCCGGCGCAATCGCCCCGTGATGCATGGACTTATCGGCGCGGCCGCCGCCACAGTCATCCTCGCCGGTGCGGGCGGGGTCATGGTTAATTCTGGCGTATTTGATAGGCCGGATGAGACCCGCAACGTGGAGTTGGCCGGCACCTTAGATGAGATGGAATCCCGCGCGGCAGAGGGAGATATCGAAGGTGCGCGCGAGCTTATGAAGGAAGCCCGCACCAAGCTCGAAGAGGCTGAAGGCAAAGAAGAAAATGCCATCGCCGCCAAGGAAGAAGCCGAAAAGAAGCGTCCTGCCCGCCCGAAGACGAAAACCGTGACGGAAACCGCCACCGAGACCGCGCCGGGCCAAAAGTCGCAGGAGAATCCTGAGCCAGCGCCGAAGACCGTAACGGAAACGCAGTACGAGACCTCAACCGTGGTGGTAACGGAGCAGGCGCCAGCGAATCCGCAGCCGGAGACGCGCGAGCCCGAAGAAGCACCCACCACAACTATTCAGTTGGGGGCGGGCGCCGAGTAGCGAGGGCAGTGCTACAACCCTAGCGGCCCTCGAGGCCGTCCAAGTAGCCTAGCGCGTAGTCCCACGGCACGTAGCGGCGCGGGTCGGGTTCTGCTCCAGGCTCGTGCACTGGGGCGAGCTCGCCCGCCAGCGTTGCGCGCATATTGGCGGCCATAATATCCCACTCGTAGAAGTGGTTTTCCTGGCAGTCTTCACACAGGAAGAAGATGCCATCGATCCCGCGCGGGCCGAGCACACTTGCGAATTTCTCTACCAGGGCGAGATCGTGGATGAGGGCGAGGCGGTCTTCATCGGAAAGCGGCATGACCTGCTCGTCCTCCTCCAGGAAGGAGGCGGGGTCATTCGGATCGTCTGCAAAAGGATCGCGGGGCATATTGGCGAAGAAGTTCACGCCTGCGAGCCTATTGAACTTGCCCGCTTAAGGCAATTAACCCCTAGCCTGAATGGTGTCATTGGCCGGGCACACACTACAGTTGGGGTAGCCGCTGAACCTGTTTAAGGAGATACCTCGATGAGCGATTACCCTATTCACACTGGTGGAGATGACCCGAACAAGGTAGCCCTGCGCGGCTTGACCTTCGACGACGTGCTTCTTTTGCCCGCCGAGTCCAATATCGTGCCCTCTGAGGTCGATACCGGCGCGCAATTTACCCGAAATATTCGCCTGGGCGTGCCGCTGGCATCCGCAGCGATGGATACCGTAACCGAGGCCCGCATGGCCATCGCCATGGCGCGCCAGGGCGGCATCGGCGTGCTGCACCGCAACCTGTCTGCGGAAGCGCAGGCTGAGCAGGTAGAAATCGTCAAGCGCTCTGAGTCCGGCATGGTTACGGACCCGGTCACCGCCCGCCCCGAGATGACCATTGGCGAGGTCGATGCCCTGTGCGCCCGCTTCCGCATTTCCGGCCTGCCGGTCGTGGATAAGGACGGCACCCTGCTGGGCATTTGCACCAACCGCGATATGCGTTTCGAGCCGGACTTTGATCGCAAGGTCAGCGATGTCATGACCGCGATGCCGCTCGTCGTCGCGCGCGAGGGCGTGTCCAAGGACGAGGCCCTAGAGCTGCTGTCGGCCAATAAGGTAGAAAAGCTACCTATTGTTGATGCCAATAACAAGCTCATTGGCCTTATCACCGTCAAGGACTTCGTCAAATCCGAGCAGTACCCCAACGCCTCCAAGGATGCTTCCGGTCGTCTGTTGGTTGCCGCGGGCATTGGTACCGGCGAGGAGTCCTATCAGCGCGCCGCCGCGCTTGTCGATGCCGGCGTTGACGCCCTCGTCGTCGACTCCGCCCACGCCCACAATAACCGCGTGCTCGAGATGGTCTCCCGCGTGAAGAAGGACTTTGGCGACAAGGTCGATGTCATCGGCGGCAACCTTGCCACCCGCGAGGCAGCCCAGGCGATGATCGACGCCGGCGCGGACGCCATCAAGGTCGGCATCGGCCCGGGATCCATCTGCACCACACGCGTCGTGGCCGGCGTTGGTGCGCCGCAGATCACCGCGCTGATGGAAGCCGCAGCCGTCGCCGCCCCCGCGGGCGTGCCGGTCATCGGCGATGGCGGCATGCAGTACTCCGGTGACATCGCCAAGGCGCTGGCCGCCGGTGCCGATACCGTCATGCTGGGCTCCATGTTCGCCGGCACCACCGAGGCGCCCGGTGACATCGTGGTCTACCAGGGCAAGCAGTACAAGCGCTACCGCGGCATGGGCTCCATGGGCGCCATGCAGGGCCGCGGGCTTTCCGGCGAAAAGCGTTCCTACTCCAAGGACCGCTACTTCCAGGCCGACGTGCGCAGCGAGGACAAGCTGGTGCCAGAAGGCGTGGAGGGTCGCGTGCCCTTCCGCGGCGAGATCGATGCCATCGTGCACCAAATCATCGGCGGCCTGCGCGCGGCCATGGGCTATACCGGATCGGCCACCCTAGATGAGCTCAAGACCAAGCGATTTGTCCAGATCACCGCCGCGGGCCTGAAGGAATCCCACCCGCACCACCTGCAGCAAATCGCCGAAGCCCCGAACTACCGCTAGGACAAACATGCGTGAATACGCCGAAATCGGCATCGGCCGCGAGGCCCGCCGCACCTTTGATTTAGACCAGGTCTCCATCGTTCCCCAGCGCCGCACGCGCTCGTCCAAGGACGTGGATACCACGTGGAATATCGATGCCTATACCTTCGATACCCCCTTCGTTTCGCACCCCACCGATGCGCTCGCCACGCCCGAGTTCGTCATCGAGATGGGCCAGCAGGGCGGGCTCGGCGTCATCAACGCCGAAGGGTTGTGGGGCCGCCACGAGGACCTTGAGGGTGCCTTGGCACGCATCTATTCCCAGCCGGGCGATAACTCCACCATCCAGGAATTGCACGCCGCCCCGCTTGACGATGCCCTCCTTGCCTCCCGCATTGCCCAAGTGCGCGAGTCCGGTGTGACCGTCGCCGTGCGCGTCTCGCCCCAAAATGCCCGCGAGATGGCGCCGAAGGCCATTGCGGCTGGGGCCGAGTTACTGTTCATCCAGGGCACGCTGCTGTCCGCGGAGCACGTCGCCACGGGCGGCGAGCCGCTGAACCTGAAGGAATTTATCGGCTCGCTCGAAGTGCCCGTCATCGCCGGTGGCGTGGCGGACTACACCACGGCGCTGCACCTAATGCGCACAGGGGCGGCCGGCGTCATCGTGGGCGCGGGCGTGACGACCAACGCGGAAACCGTCGGCATCGATACCGCCATGGCCACCGCCATTGCCGATGCCGCCGCGGCCCGCCGTGACTACCTCGACGAGACCGAAGGTCGCTACGTGCACATCATTGCGGATGCGGAATTCGATAACTCCGGGACCATCGCCAAGGCCTTTGCCTGCGGTGCCGATAGCGTCGCGCTCGGCCCCCTTCTCGCCCAGGCCCGAGAGGCAGGCGGTAGGGGATGGTACTGGCCGGCTACCGCAGGCCACCCGCGGTTCCCGCGCGGATATGCGCAGTTCGCCGGCGTCGATACCGACCTCGATGTGGATTTTCTTACCGCAGGCGATGCCGCACCCGCGGCTGCGCCGAGCCTGGAAACCGTGCTGCATGGCCCATCCAGCGAGCCATTCGGCCGCACCAACCTTGTGGGTGCGCTGCGGCGTGCCCTCGCAAAGTGTGGGTACACCGACCTGAAGTCGTTCCAGAAGGTCGAGCTCGCGGTGCGCTATTAAGTAGCACGCGGCGCGCCTCGCATCGTGCGGGACCCGCGCCGCACCGCTGCGCCCCTCGCAGCTGCACTCCCGCCCCCCTTGCATGGCGAGTTGCCTGTGCGGCCCGCGCCCCACGGCGCGAAAGCCGCCGCAATGCCCCACATAGGTAAGCGCTTCCTGGGCCGCGGGGCCTATGGGTTAGACTATGGGGCGTGACTAAGCCAAATACTACCCCGCGCCCAGTCCTCGTCGTGGACTTTGGCGCTCAGTACGCGCAGCTCATTGCCCGCCGCGTGCGCGAGGCCAAAATCTACTCCGAGGTTGTTTCCAACTCCGCCTCCATCGAGGAAATCAAAGCCAAGGACCCCGCCGCGCTCATTTTGTCCGGCGGCCCGTCGTCCGTCTATGCCGACGGCGCCCCGGCGCTCAAGCCTGAGCTGCTAGAGCTTGGCGTTCCGGTCTTCGGCATTTGCTACGGATTCCAGGCCATGAACCACATTCTCGGCGGTACCGTATCGTCTACCGGTGAGCGTGAATACGGCCGCACCGATATCGACGTCAAGGGCGGCATCTTGCACGAGGGCCTCGAGCCCACGCACAAGGTGTGGATGTCCCACGGCGACGCCGTCGCCGCCGCCCCCGAGGGCTTCGACGTAACCGCTACCTCCGCCGGCGCCCCCGTCGCCGCGATGGAGTGCCCGGCCAAGCAGATGGCCGGCGTGCAGTACCACCCAGAGGTGTTGCACTCGCCGCACGGCCAAGAAGTGCTTACCCGCTTCCTCACGGAGATTGCCGGTCTGGAGCAAAACTGGACCGCCGATAATATCGCCGAGCAGCTCATCGCGGATATTCGCGCCCAAGTAGGCGAGGAGGGCCGCGCTATTTGCGGCCTGTCCGGCGGCGTGGATTCTGCCGTGGCCGCGGCCTTGGTGCAGCGCGCCATCGGCGATCGCCTGACCTGCGTCTTCGTCGACCACGGCCTGCTGCGCGCGGGCGAGCGCGAGCAGGTCGAAACTGACTTCGTGGCCTCGACCGGCGCCAAGCTGGTCACTGCCGACGAGCGTTCGGCCTTCCTCAAGAAGCTGGCGGGTGTTAGCGACCCCGAGGAAAAGCGCAAGGCTATCGGTGCGGAGTTCATTCGCTCCTTCGAGCGCGCCGTGGCCGGCGTGCTTGCCGATGCCCCCGCCGGCTCCACCGTCGACTACCTCGTCCAAGGCACCTTGTACCCGGACGTCGTCGAATCCGGCGGCGGCGACGGTACCGCCAATATTAAGTCGCACCATAACGTCGGCGGCCTCCCAGATGACGTCGAGTTCGAGCTCGTCGAGCCGCTGCGTCTACTCTTTAAGGACGAGGTGCGCGCGGTGGGCCGCGAGTTGGGCCTGCCGGAAGAGATCGTCGGCCGCCAGCCCTTCCCAGGCCCCGGCCTGGGCATCCGCATCATTGGTGAGGTTACCGAGGATCGCCTCGAGACCTTGCGCCAGGCGGATCTGATTGCCCGCACCGAGCTGACCAACGCCGGCTTGGACGAGGAGATTTGGCAGTGCCCGGTCGTGCTGCTTGCCGATGTCCGCTCCGTCGGCGTCCAAGGCGATGGCCGCACCTACGGCCACCCCATCGTGCTGCGCCCGGTATCTTCCGAGGATGCCATGACCGCGGACTGGACCCGCTTGCCGTATGACGTGCTAGAGAAGATCTCCACCCGCATCACCAACGAGGTTAAGGACGTCAACCGCGTGGTCTTGGATTGCACCTCCAAGCCACCGGGAACCATCGAGTGGGAGTAAAAACCACAAAACGGCATGCGTAGAAGGCGCTCAGTGCTTGAGCGCCTTTTCGCATGCCTGCGGCTAGTTACGGGGTGTCACCGGTGGCCGCCAGACGATGCGACCGCCCACTCTTTCTAGCCGCCCGCGCCGGGGCGGGGCATTGGGATCGTCGTCGTTGATGCCGTTGTGGTAAGCACAGCACACGACGAGGTTGTTCATATTGGTCTCCCCACCGCGGCTCCAGGCCGTGAGGTGGTGGACCTGGGATAAATCGGCCGGCTGATTGCATCCGGGCCAGGCGCAGCGCGGATTTTCCGCGGCCGCCATCATCCTCTGCTTATCGGTGGCCACGCGCGCCGTGCGGTAGAGGTTGACCGGCCCCTCCACCGGATGTACGAGGGTGACATAGCCCGTTTCACCGTCACCGCTGCCGCTGAGGCCGGGGGCGGAATAGCCGGCATCGTTAAGCACGCGGCGCAGGTACTCGGTTCCGGACATGGTCGCGCCATTGGTGAGATCGAGCTGCACGTCGTCGCCGTGGCCATCGCGAATGCGAATGAATTTCTCCAGCGGCACGACGGCGTTGGTGACCACCGTGGAACGCGCGGCGCTGCCTGTACCGAAGAAGATATCTTCCACCGCCTGCAGCGGCTTTTTATCGGCGGCCGTAATCGCGCCCTGCAGATCCGCAATGAAGCGGGAGGTACCCGTAATGGCGAGCGTCCAGTAGTCATTGGGGCGCCGATAGGTGCGCACGCCGGGGCTGACCGTGGACTTTTTCATCTCGCGCACCCGGCGCCGGGCGTGTTTGATAATGGCGCTCATCTCCGCGGACATCGCACAGCATTCCGCGCGCAGCTCCCACGCCTGCTTCTTGCTGGGCGCGCGATTAACCACGCGCTCGATGCCGGCGAGGAGGGCAATGGGGTGGGCGTTGGTGCGGGCATCGGCAATGGCGCGGCGCTGCATCCGGCTAAAGGCGGTGCGGCCGTAGTAGCTTTCGCACAAAAGGAGCAGGTCGGCGGCGATGGTATCGGGCGCGCCGCGCTCCATGAGCTCAGACCCAGATAGACCGCGGCACGCGGCGATGATATCCATGCCGGGCGCGAGGGCGGTGAGGTAGGTCTCGAGTGCGTTCATGCCGCCTACGCTAGGGCGGTAGCAGCCCGCGCTCAATTGCTAGGGCAACCGCAAGGGCACAAACTGTGGATAACCCGGATCCGCAGCGCGAAAACTCGGGGAAATCCTGTGGATAAGTCCCCGCAGTGTCGCATGGATTAGACGAAGGCCAGCCGGCGCGTGCCATCCACGTGGGGGAAGGCGATAAAACTTATACATGAGACCGCAACCCACACCAGCGCCGAGCCCCACGCGGGCAGGCCTAGGATGGGCGCGAGCATGATGAGGAGCCATAGAATCATCAGCGGGACTAGCTGCGCGATGGTGGGGATGAGATCGGCATCGTGCCGGTCGGCATAGGATCGCATCTCGCGGCGGTAGGGGTGGGCAAAGACCAAGACGAAGGCCGCCACGAGGCAGACCGCGGCCCCAGATAGGGTGGCGAAGAAATGGGTGCGGGTGGTCAGCAGCGCGACGGTGGCGCCGAGCAGGATGGAGGATCCGAGGCGCACCCACGGCGGGGTGGGGATGGGGGTTGGATTCTCGCGCATAGCACCGTAGGCCTCGTTCAGGTTCATGCGCTTAAGGCTACCATTCGAACATACAGTTGCATGTGTCCGGTTGGGGGTTCATACTGTATGGGTGAGTCAAACGAACGTTCGCCTGGAAAAAGCGGTGGCAGGGTTGGATAGGCCCGACCGCGTTGCGGTGCTGCGCGCCCGCATGCAGGCGATGGAGCAGGAGGATGAAGACGAGCTGGTAGACACCCTTCCCCAGCTGGCGCGGCTACTTCCCGCAGGTGGGCTCGCCCGGCGGAAGGTGGTCTCGTGCGCGGAATGTCCCGCGCTCGTGGTGGAGCTTATCTGCCATCTTACGGCCCGCGGGGGCCATGTGGGGATAGTGGGGTGGCCGGATCTTTCTCTCGCACAGGTTGCCGAAATAGGGAAGCTCAATAACGTGGTCACCGTCCCCGATCCGGGCCTGGAGTCATGGGCAGTAACCAGCGTGCTGGCAGAGGGCATGGACCTTATTATCCACCATGGCCCGCCCGGCGAGCTGAGCCCGGCCAAGGCGCGGCCGGTGTGGGCGAAGATCCGCGGCGGGCAGGCCGCGGTGCTGACCGTGGGTGCGCGGCTGCCGGGCACCGCGGTGCGCATTGGGGCGGAGGTGAGTACGTATCGGGGCATCGGCAAGGGCAGCGGGCGCATCCGCGGCGTGGATATCGATCTTGCGGTGGACTCGAAAAAGGGCACGGCGCGCGGCAGTCTCACCATGGGCGAAGCCCGCAGGTTGGAGGCCGTATGAGGGTGGCTGCGGTGTGGTTTCCGGATTGGCCCATTCAGGCGGTTGCGCAGGCGGGGCCGGTGCTGGTTGCGCGCAATCATGCGGTGCTGGTCTGCGATAGCGCGGCGCGCCGGGCCGGCATTCGGCGCGGGATGCGCCTGCGCCAGGCCCAAGCGATTTGCCCTGAGGTAAAGGTGATGGAGGCGAACCCGGATAGGGACGGCGCGGCCTTCGCGGAGATTGCGGCGGGCTTGGATGCCGTGGCCTCGTCCGTAGAGGTGCTGCGGCCCGGCCTGGCCATCGTGGATGCGGGGGCGGCGCTGCGCTACCACGGGCCGGAGGCGTTGGAGATGCTTGCCGATGCCACCGCGCACGCCGGTTTTGATTCCACCCTTGGTGTGGCAGACGAGATTGCCACGGCCATCATCGCGGCTCGGCACCGCGGGGTAGGCGCGGTGGTGCCGGAGGGAGAGTCGCGGGATTTCTTGGCTGCCCAGCCCGTGAGTGTTTTAGCCGCGGAGGCCGCGCTGGGGTTTTCTGCGGAGTTTGTGGCCCAGCTGCAGAAATTGGGCGTGCGCCGGCTGGGTGATGTGGCGGCGCTGCCGTTTAAGCAGGTGGTTACCCGGTTTGGGCAGCAGGGAAAACGCGCGCATGAGGTGGCGCACGCGCGGGCGGACCAGCGCGTGTCCCCGGAAATGGCGCGGCCTGATCTGTCCGTGAGCAGCGAGCAATCCATCGAGCGCGTGGATGCGGCGGCATTCGTGGCTCGGCACTTGGCCGCGCAGCTGCACGTGCGGTTGGCGGAAGCGGAAGTGGTGTGCGTGCGCCTGCGCGTGGTGGCGGAGCTGGCCACTGGTGAAACTGTGGCCCGGGTATGGCGCACGCACGAGGCGTTGACGGAGCAAGCGACCGCGAACCGGGTGCGCTGGCAGCTGGATGGGTGGCTTACGGCGGCGCGTTCGAGCGGCAAGGACGGTGCCGCGATCGTGCGGCTGGTGCTCGAGCCTGTGGAGGTAGCTAGGCCGCAGGCCGATGGCCTATGGGGCGGGGATGCCTCACAGGAACAAGTCAAGCGGGTAATTTCGCGCGTGCAATCGCAGTTGGGCATAGATCGCGTCTTGCAGCCGCGGGCCGCCGGTGGCCGCGGGGTGGCCGAGCGTATCGAGTACGTTCCCTATGGGGAGCAGCGCGATGCCACGCCGCAAGGCAGCTGGCCGGGCAGGCTCCCCGCGCCGCTTCCCGCGCGCCTAGGCGGTGGGCCGAACCACCCGGCCGCGCGCATTCGGCTTATCGATGCCGCCGCGCGGGACGTCATCGTCACCGCCGAGGCCCTCCTATCCTCTGTACCCGTGGCGCTCGGGTGGGGCGCACACCGCTACCGCGTCATCGGCTGGGCTGGCCCGTGGCCGGTGGATACGCAGTGGTGGACCGAAAAGCCGCAGCACGCGGCGCGGCTACAAATTGTGGGCCAGGCTGAGCGGGAGCAACGCCAGCGCGCCTGGCTCTTGGTGTGGTCAGAGGGGCGCTGGCGCGTGGAGGCGACGTATTAGGAGCGAATATCTACCACGAGGCGCGTGGGATTTTCTAGTACCTGTACGGAATAAGGCTTGCGCTGGTTCATGCCGATGACAAACTGACTGCGCCCCTCATAGGTGCGGCCGTTGACCACTTGGGTAATAACGCCACCGGCAGGTGCCTCGACGATGCCGATGCGCGGCTCGTCGATGCCCGCCTCAAACGGATAGACAACGCCGTCGATATTGACATTGAGCGCGGTATCGCCGGCATAGTTGATGGGCTGGCCGGAGCCTTGCTGCTTGGGATTATCGGCATAATCCACGAACCAGCCCGGGGAGCCTTCGCCCTCAAGCTCGAAGACGGCGCGCTCGAAACCATCGTGCTGGCCCACGCGCACCTTGGTCACCACGAGTTCTGAGGGGGCCTCAGGGCGCAGCGTTTTCATGCTCATATCCGCCTCACCCAGAGGGTTGATGTGCGAGTTTCCCACAGAGGCCGCCATGGTGGTGTCATCCGCTGATTCGGTGCTGCAGCCGGTGAGGAAGGCTGCGGCGGCAAGCAGGAGCGAGAGGCGGGCTTTATACATGACCACTAGAGTATAATTTCTAGTAATTACTGCCTATCGTTGGGGGCAGATCTTGACCGAATTGTTGCCAAATATGTGAGCTGAGTTGCAGACAGGTTAGGCTAGGGTACATGACCGATTTCTGTTCAGATTACCAGGTGGAACCGCTGCCCGGCACGGCGAAAAAAGAGTCCGTGTTTGTCCTCTTTGAGTGGCCCGGCGGCTGGTCGCGCGATGTGCTTGATGGCGATACTTTTGGCCCGGAGCTCACGGCCCAGCTGAAGGAAAAGCTCAACGGTCAGGCCGGGCTGCAATTGATTCGTCGCCCCGGCCGCGATGGCCGCCAAATCGGCACCATGCACCGGTGCTACCTGGTGTGGGCCGAGCAGGGCGTGATGGAATTGATCCTTTTGACCGGCCCGGAAAAGATCCTGGATTTGGATCTCACCGCGCCAGGCCGCAACGGGGGAGGAACCCTCGATACGCCGCTGGTTTTGGTGTGCACCCATGCTAAGCGCGATAAGTGCTGCGCCGTGAAGGGCCGGCCGCTCGCCGCGGAGCTGGTGGAGGATTACCCGGATATGGTGTGGGAAACCTCGCACACGAAGGGGCACCGCTTCGCGCCCTCGGTCATGCTCATGCCCTGGGCCTATTCCTTTGGCCGGATGAATAAAGAAGCCGCCGCGCAGATGATTGCGGCGGCGGCGCAAGGAAAGTATTTCTACCCGGTCAATCGCGGGCGCGGCATCTTCGGCCCGCGCGGCCAGGTGGCGGAGTTGGCGGTAGCGCGCGAGCTTATCGATGACTCCGAGGACCTCTACTACGGCCAGCTCCACGCAGAGGACGAAAAACAGGGCCCCGTGGTCACGCATGCCGATGGCCGGCGGTGGAGCGTGACGCTCGAGCAGCGCGCCGTGGAAGGAGTGGTCTCTTCCTGCGGCGACGCGCCCAAGACCGGCAAGGCGCTTGTAGCCACGGGCGTGGAGCTTATTAGCGGCGCATAACCTTGGAGGAGAGCCAGTTGCCGAAGAACTGCGCGGCCTGCACCAGCACGATGATGATAAGCGTGGCCACGACGGTGACTTCCCACTCGAAGGCGCGGTAGCCGTAGACGATGGCGAAGTCACCCAGTCCGCCGCCGCCGACGTAGCCGGCCATGGCGGACATATCCACGATGGCGATAAACAGGAAGGTATAGCCCAGAATCAGCGGGCCGAGGGCCTCCGGAATGATTACGGAGGTAATGATCTTCCACGGTGAAGCGCCCATGGCGCGGGCGGCCTCGATAACGCCTGGGTCGATGGCCACGAGGTTTTGTTCCACCACGCGCGCTACGGAGAACGTGGCGGCGATGACCATCACGAAGGTGGCCGGCTCGCGGCCGATGGACCCGCCCATCACGGCGACGGTGAGCGGCTGCGCAAACGCCAGCAAAATAATAAACGGGATGGGACGAACGAAGTTCACCAGCAGGTTGACCACCAGGTAGACGGCCTTATTCTGCAGGATGCCGCCCGGGCGGGCGGTATAGAGCAAGATGCCGAGCCCTAGGCCCAGAATGCCGGCGACGACGAGGGTGGTCGAGACCATGATGAGGGTGTCGACGATGGCATCGACAAGCGATCCGCCCAAGCGGTCCCAGTCGGCGGCGGCGAGATAGTTGACGTTCATCGTTCAATCTCCTCAATTTGAGTGGTGGCAGATAGGGCGCGGTAGAACTCTTCGATGGCGGCGTCGTCGCCGCTCAAGCGCACGGTGAGCTTGCCAAAGGAGTGCTGCTGCAAGGTGGTAATACCGCCGTGGACGACGGCGATGGATACGCCCGCATCCTTCAGCTTGGCGGCGGCGCCGAAAAAGCCGGATTCCTCGGTCAGGTTGATGGTAAACAGGCGGCCTTCGTGGGCAAGCAGGTCATCGGTTTCCACCACGTCGGGCTCATTGCGCAACGAGGTGGCGACGAACTTGGCGGCCACGGCGGTCTGGGGATTGGAAAAGACCTGGTAGACGCTGCCTTGCTCCACGACGTGGCCATTTTCCATCACCGCAACCTTATCCGCGATGGAGCGCACGACCTCCATTTCGTGGGTGATGACCACGATGGTGATGCCGAGCTCCTTATTCACCCGGCGCAGCAGGTCGAGGACCTCCTGCGTGGTGGTGGGGTCGAGGGCGGACGTGGCTTCGTCGGCAAGCAGCAGCGACGGATTCGTGGCCAAGGCGCGCGCGATGCCCACGCGCTGCTTCTGGCCGCCGGAAAGCTGCTCCGGGTAGCTTTTTCCCTTATCTCCCAGTCCAACGAAATCCAGCAGCTCCTGCACGCGCTGTTGGCGCTCGCGCTTGCCGATGCCCTGCAGCTGCAGCGGGTACTCAATATTGCCCGCCGCAGTGCGGGAGTTCATGAGGTTAAACTGCTGGAAGATCATGCCGATATTGCGGCGGATGCCGCGCAGCTTCTTTTCGGACATGCCGACGATATTTTGGCCATCGAGCAGCAATTCGCCGGAGGTGGGCGTGTCCAGGCCGTTGATCATGCGGACCAGGGTGGATTTGCCGGCGCCGGAGTAGCCGATGATGCCGATGATTTCGCCGGAATCGACGGTCAAGGAGACATCGTCAAGAGCTTTGACCTCGGCCTTTTTCTGCTGGAAGACCTTGGTGATATTGCGGAACTCGATGCGAGTGCCGTTCTGGGTGGAATCTGCCACGGGTTGCGTCCTTAGCGGGGAAGTGCCAAACCCCGCCGGGGTGAAAACCGGCGGGGTAGAAGGCAAGGGTGATTAGTCCAAATCTGCTTCGAGCTTGTCCAGGATTTCCTGGAGTTCTTCTGGGGTGCGCTCGACCTCGACGGAGGTGCCTGCGGAGTCCTCGTCGACGCCCTTTTGTACCGCATCGGAGTGCCAGAGCTCGGCGAGCTTCTTGATGTCCTCGTTATCGGCGTCTTCCTCGCGAACGGCGAAGACGTTGATATAAGGCTCTGCCTCTTCGGAGTTCGGGTCATCCTGGAAGACGGCGGTGGCCGGGTCGATGCCGGCGCGCTCCAGGAAGGAGTTATTGATAATCGCCGGGGTGCCCTCGCCGTGTGCGGATGGGGTCTGGGCGGCATCGACCGGCACGACCTTGACCTTGGACTTCTTCTCATCGATGTCCAGCGGGGTCGGGGTGATAAGCCCGTCCTTCTTCAAGGTGATAAGGCCAGCCTGGACCAGCACGTTGATGGCGCGGCCCTGGTTGGTGGAGTCATTCGGGATGGCAACTTCTTCGCCCTCGATGCCGTCGAGAGAGTCGTGGCCCTTCCAGAACAGCGCCAGCGGCACGATTTCGGTGGCAACGATGGGCACCAGGTTGGTGCCGTTGCCGTGGTTGTACTCGGCCAGAAACTTCAGGTGCTGGAAGTTATTGGTATCCAGCTCGCCCTGGTTCAGGGCCTGGTTCGGGGTGTTGTAATCCGAGAAGGACTTGATGTCGATGTCGTAGCCGGCGTCCTTGGCTTCTTGCTCAAAGGCAACCCAGGCCTGCTTTGCATCATCGGTGGTGCCAACGGCGATGGTCTTGTCATCATCTGCGTCGGAGGAGCAGGCCACGAGGCTAGTGGCGGCGACGGTAACGGCGGCGGTAGTGGCCGCTGCGCGACGAATCTGCATGAGGTCCCCTTACATGTAGGAGTTTAAATAAATTGACCGTTTAGCAATCTAGCAATAAGCGAACCGCTTTGTCTATTGAACACGTCTCATCGCGCCGGGTTGTATAGAACACTGATTCGACACTACCCTGTGAAGGGTGAAATTTAATGGTGGAAAGGCGCTACCGTGGTCGCGTTTAGAAAGGATACTATCCGGCAAGGATACCGCCGCGCCCGCCGCCGTACATCACCTTGGCGGCGGCGATGACCCCGTCCAGCGCGGGCGCTCCGCTGTGCCCTTTGCGGAGCTACATGCGGTAAGTTCCTATAGTTTTCTCGATGGCGCCGCCGAGCCGGAAGAGCTGGTCGCCCGCGCCCTAGAGCTTGGCCTCGAGGGGTTGGCCGTCGTGGATCGGGATGGCTTCTACGGCCTGATGAAATTTGCGGAAGCCGCAGCTAAAGCGGGCCTTCCGGCCATGTATGGCGCGGAGCTTTCCCTCGCTGAGGCCCCAGTGACCGTGCTGGCGCGCACGCCGGAAGGCTATCGTCGCCTCTCGCGCCTTATTGCCCGCGCGCGGATGGACGCCGGCGAGAAGGGGAGTGTCGCGTACCCGCCCCTAGATGCCGTGGCGCGCGAGCTGGAGGAAGAGTGCTTTTTCCTGCTGGGGTGGGAGGCTATACAAAAAATCGATCACGTTCTCGAAAGAATAAAAATAGACAGCATAGTTCTCGAATATGCGTGCACAATGTCTCCCGAAGATGCGGATCACCACAGTTTCCTGGATAAGTACAATAATCTCCGCGCCATAGCAACCGCTCGACCTGCGGCAGCAACGCGCGACCAGGTACGGCTCGCCGCCGCCAAACGCGCCTTGGCGCACCGCCAATCCCTAGAGGAAGCCGCACCGGATGCCCACCCGATGGGCGCAGGCTGGATGCGCTCCGGCGAGCAGATGGCCCAGTTGCTTCCCGGCCGGCCCGAGCTTATCGCCGAAACCGTGCGCCTTGCCCGCGAGTGCTCCTTTACCTGGGGTGCCCTCGCGCCCAACCTGCCGGACTTTGTCGTCCCAGAGGGGCACACCGAGATGAGCTGGCTCGAACACGAGGTGTGGCGGCGCGGTAAAAAGCGCTACGCCTCGCGCCCGCCCGAAATACAGGCCAAGGCGAAAAAGCAGATGCGGCACGAGCTGGGCATCATCAAGCAGCTGGGCTTTCCGGGCTACTTCCTCATCGTCTGCGACCTGGTGGATTTTTGCCGCCAGGAAAATATCCTCTGCCAGGGGCGCGGCTCGGCGGCCAATTCCGCCGTCTGTTTCGCGCTGGGCATTACCAACGCCGAGCCCATTTCGGCGCAGCTGCTCTTCGAGCGCTTCCTGTCGCCGGATCGCGATGGCCCGCCCGATATCGACATCGACATCGAATCTGGACGGCGCGAGGAGGTCATTCAGTACGTCTATCGCACCCACGGCCGCGACCGCGCAGCACAGGTTGCCAACGTCATTACCTACCGCCGCAAGGGGGCTACCCGCGACGCCGCCCGCGCGCTGGGCTACCCGCAGGGCTCGGCCGATGCGTGGTCAAAGGGCATAGCTGAGCCGCCTGCCGATGTCTCCTTACTCGCCGAGCAATTCCTCGACCAGCCGCGCCACCTCGGCATCCACTCCGGCGGCATGGTTTTATGTGACCGGCCGATCGCGGACGTGGTGCCGATGGAATGGGCCCGAATGGAAGGCCGCTCCGTGCTGCAATGGGATAAGGACGATTGCGCCGCCGCCGGGCTGGTGAAATTCGATCTGCTGGGCCTCGGCATGCTGGAGGCGCTGCACCACATGATCGATGCCGTGCGCGCCACCACCGGTCGCAAGGTGCGCCTGTGGGAGCTCGACTTGGCCGAACCCGCGGTCTATGACATGCTTTGCCGCGCCGATGCCGTCGGCGTCTTCCAAGTGGAGTCCCGCGCGCAGCTGGCCACGCTGCCGCGGCTCAAACCGCGCTGCTTCTTCGACCTCGTGGTGGAGGTCGCGCTCATCCGCCCCGGCCCCATCCAGGGCGGTTCCGTGCACCCCTACCTGCGCCGGCGCGATGGCCTCGAGCCCGTGACCTATGACCACCCGGTGCTGGAGAAATCGCTGGGTAAGACCCTGGGGATCCCGCTCTTTCAAGAGCAGCTGATGCAGATTGCGGTGGATGCCGCCGGTTTTACCGGCGCCGAGGCCGATGACCTGCGCCGCGCCATGGGCTCGAAGCGCTCGCCGGCCAAGATGGCCGCGCTGCGCAGCCGCTTTTTCGAGGGACTGCGCGCCACCAACGGCATCGATGGCGAGGTCGCGGAGAAGCTCTGGGCCAAGATCACCGCCTTTGCCGCCTACGGTTTCCCGGAATCGCACTCGCAGTCCTTCGCCTCGCTGGTGTATTTCTCCGCGTGGTTCAAACATCACTACCCGGCGGAGTTCTGCGTGGGCTTGCTGCGCGCGCAGCCCATGGGCTTTTATTCGCCGCAGTCGCTCATTCAGGACGCCCGGCGTCACGGCGTGCGCGTGCTGCCAGTGAGTATCAACGACTCCGGCGCGCAGGCCAGGGCGCTGCCCACCGGCGAGATCCGGTTGGGCCTCAACCTCATCAAGGGGCTGGGGGATAAGGCCGCCGAGCGCGTGGAGGCCGCCGCGCCCTTTAGCGGCGTCTCCGATCTGTCGCGCCGGGCGGATCTCAGCGTGGAGCAGGTGGAGGCGCTGGCCACGGCGGGGGCGCTGGAGTGCTTGGGGTTGGAGCGTCGCCAAGCGCTTTGGCAGGCTGGCGTCGCCGCCACCGAGCGCGAGGGCATGTTGCCGGGCACCTCCGCGCTCGCCTCGCCGCACCTGCCCGGCATGTCGGCCTTCGAGCTAATGGCTACCGATGTCGCCGCCACCGGCGTCACCCACGATAAGCAGCCTATGGAGTTAGTCAGGGCCGCGCTTGGCGATGTCCTGCCTTCCTCCCACCTTCCCCACGTCCCCGATGGCACACGCGTACGCATCGCCGGCATCATTACGCACCGCCAGCGCCCGCGCACCGCCTCCGGCCTGACCTTTTTGGGCGTGGAGGATGAAACCGGCCTGATGAATGTCATGGTCTCGCCCGGGCTGTGGTCCCGGCAGAAGGTGCTCGCCCGCACCGCCCGCGCCCTTATCATCCGCGGCATCGTGCAAAATGCCACCGGCGCGGTAAGCGTGGTTGCAGACAAGCTTGAGCCGCTGGATTTTGGCGATTTCCTCTCCCGCGGCTCCCGCGATTTCCGCTAGTTTCCTGCGCTGCGACCCGCTCCGCACCGAAGATTTGCAGCCCAAATGCGGTGGACAGGCCGAGGAAAAGTTCGCCGGGCAGGACTAGGCGCTTGCGGTGAGCTAGTTAGCCATTAGGAGTTCTTCCTATAGATTTCGGTGGACATCGGGGAAAGCTCCTGGCGGGAAAAGATAGCCTCCACGGGGAGGTCAAAGACCTCGCAGACGCGGAAGGCTAGGTCCAGGCTGGGGGAGTGGTCCCCGCGCTCGAGGGCGCCGACGGTCTGCGGGTTGACGTTGATGGCCTCAGCCAGCTGGGCGCGCGACATGTCCCGCTCGGCGCGCAGCACACGTACCCAGGTTATAGATGGGTGCGGAGGGCTTTTTCTTTGGAGATATGGGTCAGAATATTGCATAAACCCAAAGTAAAGACAAGGTTTTCTATTCCACTTCGAAAATATCGCCCGGCTGGCAGTCCAGCGCCGCACACAGTGCCGCAAGGGTGTTAAAGCGCACGGCCTTGGCGCGATTATTCTTCAGGACGGACAGGTTAACTGGGGTGATGCCCACCTCTTTGGCGAGCGCCGCTCCGGTAATACCGCGCTCCTCCATTATCCGGTCGAGGTGGCAGATCACCTGGGGTTCTTGCCCCTCAGACAAGGCCTTCAACCTCCTCTTCGAGCTTGCTGCCGCGCTTGATGGCAACTGAGAAGAGCTGGAGGGTGCAGACAAAAAGGTAGGGCAGCGCAAGCTCGCCTAATGAGGATCCGCTCTGGTTGGCCCACCAGTCAATTTCGAGCTGCGAGGAAGCCCAGTTATTGCCCATCCCTTCGAGTGGGAAGCGTCCGATAAACCAGACGAAAATCCCAAAGGTCATTCCATTAAGGAAGCGGATATTTTTCGTATTGAAAACCTGCCCACGAAGCATTGGTTTGACCAAGCGGTAGGCAAAGAACGCGATAATCAAGATTCCTGCAATCTTGACGACGAGCCCCGCAGTGAGCATCCAGAATGGCCCGCCGTCGAGGTTGTGCTTGCTAAGGCCTTCCGGGATGGCCGCACTCAGTGTGGTGGAAAAGCGTCCGGTGACAAGGTCGCGAAGGTAGGTGGGGCCGAGGATGACAATGGTGAACAGGCAGAAGGCGGCCGCCGCGTTAATTTCGCGGCGCTCAGCTTGAGAGGTGGCCTGTGGGGTGGTCGTGACAATCCTTTCCGTCGACTCCTTATCGACTTTCGATGTTGTCGTAATTCGATAATATCGATTAACGATAAGTTGCGCAAGAGTGCGGGCTCGATTGCTACTGTCAATAGCTATGAGCGAAGAAATGAACCCCGTCTCGCCGCGTTTGGTTAAGGTGCGCTACATCCGCCACCTGGGCTGGACGATTATCTTCGCCGCGGCGGCCGCAGCGGCAGGGTACTGGTGGACCCCGTGGTTCTACTGGGCGGCGGGGCTCTTCGCCGTCCTCTTTTTCTGGCTGCTTTGGCTCATCCCCGCCCAGGTGCGCCGGATGGGCTGGTGCGAAACCGACGATGAGCTGCTCATTACGCGCGGCAAGCTGTGGCATTCTTTCACCGTCGTGCCCTACGGCCGCATCCAGTTCGTGGACGTGACCGCCGGCCCCCTCGAGCGCGCCTTCGGGCTCAAGGAGCTGCAGCTGCACACCGCCTCCGCAACCACGGACGCCACGGTGAAGGGTTTGGAAGCCCCGCTTGCCGATGCCCTCCGCACCCGCCTCACCCACCACGCCCGCGAACGGATGAGCGGGCTATGAAGTACCACCGCGTCCACCGCTTGACCCCGTTGCTGCGGCTGTGGTCGGTCATCCTGGCCGTCATCGCAGCATTTGCCTTAAACGTCAATATGGAGGCGCTGCGCGGAATCTTTGCCTTCGTTACCGGGGAACACAGTGCGGCAGACCTGCGCGATATTGGCCTCGCGCTGGCCGGGTTCATCGCAGTGTGCGCGGTGGTCTGGCTCGTCTCTGGCGTGTGGTGGCGCCAGATGGGCTACCAGCTGGGCGAGGAGGAACTCACCTTGCGCCGCGGGGTTATTTCGAAGCAGCAGCGCACGGCACGCTATGACCGCACGCAGGCTGTAGACGTCGTCGAGCCCGTTATCGCCCGCCTCTTTCGGCTCGCGGCCGTGCGCGTGGAAACGGCCGGCGGGCAGTCGTCTGCCATCGAAATCGCCTTCCTGACAAAGCGCGATGCCGAGGCCCTGCGCGCCGAAATCCTCTCCCGAGTCCACGGTGAGCCGCGAGAGCAGCCAGTTGAAGAGCGGCCAGCTGAGGAACAGCTGGCCGAGGGGGAAGACAACGTCCTCATCCCCGAAATCCCCATCGCGCGTTCCCTGGCCGCGGCCGCCTTGCACGCGTCCACGATCGTCCTGCTTGCGGCCCTCATCTTCCTCGTGGTCACGCCGATGTCCCTGACCATCACGCTGCCCATCCTTTTGGCTACTGTCCCGCGCGCCTGGAACGTGATTGACTCCTCGTGGCGCTACACCGCCAGCCTTGATGATGACGTGCTCAATATCACCTACGGCCTTGCCGATCGCCGCCGCCAAAACATCCGCCTCGAGCGCATCCACGCCGTCCAGGTCACCCAGCCGTTCCTGTGGCGGCCCTTCGGCTGGTACGAAACGCGCGTGTCGGTCGCCGGCTACGGTGGCACGGCCAGCGGCGAGGGATCGGGGTCGACGCGGATCGTGCCCGTCGGCAAGCGCGAGCAAGCCCGGCAATTCCTGCCCGCCGATGCCGCCCCGACCTACGCCTCGCCCGCGCGCGCCAAATGGGTCTCGCCCATCGATTACCGGCAGCAAACCGTCGCGCTGGCCGGCGACTACGTCATCGTGCGCGCCGGCCGCTTCAACCGCCGCGTCCAGGCCATCGAGCTGCGCCACATTCAGGAGCTCACCCTGCGCCGCGGCCCGATTTCCCAGCTATTCGGCCTGGCCACGGTGGAGCTCGACCTCGTGCAGGGGCCCGTCAAGATGGCGGCGCGCAACCTCGCGCTTGCCGATGCCCACGCCCTCCTCAACCGCCTGCGCTCCCGCGACCTGCCAGAACTTACACCGCTCCCTTAAACCCCAGCTGGCGCCAGGCCTCAAAGACCGCGGTTGATGCGGAGTTGGAGAGGTTCATCGAGCGCCTAGCCGGGACCATCGGAATGCGCACCTGATCGGTGATGCGCGGATGGTTGACATGCTCATCTGGCAGGCCTGTCGGCTCCGTGCCGAAGAGCAGCACGTCGCCATCCTGGTAGTCGACCTCCGTAAACCACTTATCCGTATGCGTGGTAAACGCGAAAACGCGCGCGCCGGGCAGCGCCTCCATGCACGCGTCGAAATCCTTATGAATCTGCACATCCGCCAGGTCGTGATAGTCCAGCCCGGCGCGCTTCAAGTGCTTATCGTCAAAGTTAAATCCCAGTGGCTCAATCAGGTGCAGGCTCGCGCCCGTTACCGCCGCGGTGCGAATGGCATTGCCGGTATTGGTGGGAATGACGGGATTATCAAAGACGATGTGCAGCTGGCTCATGCCTTCAGTCTAGGATGGGGGCTATGAGCGCTACCAAACTAGATGGCACCTTGTACCGTGACGAGATTTTTGCGGACCTCGCCGAGCGCGTGGCCGCCTTGAAGGATAAGGGGATAACCCCTGGCCTGGCCACCGTTCTGGTGGGCGAGGACCCAGGCTCCCAGTCCTATGTAAAGATGAAGCACCGCGATTGCGAAAAGCTGGGCATCAACTCCATTCGCAAGGACCTGCCGGCGGATATTTCGCAGGAAGAGCTTGAGGCGGTTATCGATGAGCTCAATGCCGATGACGCCTGCACTGGCTACATCGTCCAGCTCCCGCTGCCCAAGCACCTGGATGAAAACGCCATCCTCGAGCGCATCGATCCCGAAAAGGACGCCGATGGCCTCCACCCGGTCAACCTGGGCAAGCTCGTGCTCAATGAGGAGGCCCCGCTGCCGTGCACCCCGAATGGCTGCTTGCACCTGCTGCGCCGCTTCGGCGTGGAGCTGAACGGCGCCAAGACCGTCGTCATCGGCCGCGGCGTGACCGTCGGCCGCCCCATTGGCCTGATGCTCACCCGTCGCAGCGAGAACTCCACCGTTACCCTGTGCCACACCGGCACGAAGGATCTCGCCGCCGAAACTCGCGATGCCGATATCGTCATCGCCGCCGCCGGCCAGCCACACATGCTCACCGCGGACATGATTAAGGAAGGCGCCGCGCTTCTCGATGTCGGCGTGTCCCGCGTCGACGGCAAGCTCACCGGTGATATCGCCCCCGATTGCTGGGATAAGGCCGGGTACGTCTCGCCCAACCCAGGCGGCGTCGGACCGCTCACGCGCGCCTTTTTGGTACGCAACATCGTTGAGCGCGCGGAAAAACTGGCGTGAATTTAGACAATCCCCACGACGCGCACCTGACACCGTCCCCGCTGCCCGCCTCCGTGCAGTGGGTGGCCATCGGGCTCTTCATCGCCGGGGTGGCCCTGTCCGGCGGCTACGCCATTTTCGAGTATTGGCGCAGGGCCACCTTTTTGCTCGGGCTTGCGCTGCTGTGGCTGACGGTGGTGCGCCTGACGTGCGATTCGAGCCGCGTCGGCGTGCTGGCGGTGCGCTCGCGCCGCTTCGATGCCACGTTTACAGGCGTCATCGGCGCGCTGATGGCCTTTCTCGCCTACTCCGTGGACGCGCTGGGCAGCTAGTTATCCACAGGTGATTGTTTCAGTATCACCAATCTGCGGCGTGTCGCGTGGTTATCCACAGCCGCAGCACTCTTGGCCTCGCGCCCGCCGCTACCTGCGGTTTAGGCTCGGGGCCATGATTTCGGATTACCTCGCAGCGATAAACTCCCCGATGGCGCTCATCGGGGAGTGCGCCGGGCTATCCGAAGCCGAATTGGTAGACCGCGGTTTCAGCGATAAAGAGGCCGCGGAATTCGCGCGCTTGGCGGATACGTATTTTGGTAGGACATCGTTTAGCGCCAAGCAGCGCGCCGCCCGCAAAACCGCGCTCCCGCTCGATGCGCTGAAAATCATTGAGGTGCACGCGCAGAAGCTGAAGACCCAGCGCGCGGCGTGGGCCCTGCGCGAGGAGCTGTGCCGGCTCAACGTTTCTACCAGCGAGATAGAAAAGCGCGCCCGCCGCCGCGTCAAGGAGGAACGCACCCAGAAGCGCGCGGAGGGCGTCCGGCTCACCCGCCGCACCGATGACCTGTGGACGCTGACCATCACCGCGGAATCGGACTTGGTGGCCGAGATTAATAACCACGTCTCCACCGTGGACGATGCGCGCCGGGTCTTTGCAGAGGGCGCGGCTACCTCCACCATCACCACCAACGTGGTCCTAACCCTGGATGACATGGTGAAGGTCACCCACGGCGAGGACGAGGTCACCCTGCAGCTGACCAACGGCGCCACCATCACCGGTGCGCAGCTAGCGGAGCGCGCGCTTGCCGATGCCGGCCTCATCACCCTCATCCACCCCGTCACCGGTCCCGTGAACCTGTACCACACGCGCCGGCTGGCCACCTGGAAGCAGCGGCAGATGGCGATGGCGGAAAATCCGGTGTGCCCGTGGCCCGATTGCCATATTCCGGCCGATGAATGCCAGGTTCACCACCTGCAACCGTGGCTGCTCGGCGGCGAGACCAATGCCGAGAACCTGACCATCGCCTGCAAGTACCACAACTCCGTTAACGACGATGACCCGAATGCCTCGCCCCGTCGTGGGCGCTTAGAGCGCCGCCCGCACGAAGGAATCGTGTGGCGCCCGCCCTGGGCCCGATAAAAACATCGCCGAAGCCAGCGCAGTAAATGCTGCGCCGCTTCGGCGATCCTTCTGTATGCCTTTTGTAAAGAGTCCTGGCTAGCCACACATCGCGCCCCTCGATCCGGACCCCGCCACTGCCTGCCTCGCGCCGCGTCCTGTTCGTGTGCCGGACCACCCGCGACCGTAAACCTGCGCGCCAGATCGATGGCCACCCGTGCGCTGCTCGCCCAGCCACGCCGAACCACCTGTCACTGCAAGCAGCTGTGTCTGGGGCCGAGTGGCCGTGCGCAGGCGGGGACGGCTAGATGGCGTAGTCGATGGTGCTGTCCACGTCCAGCGGGTGCGGTTGGGACAGGGTGAGGAAGTTGCGCAGGATGCGGTCCATCTGGCGCGATTCCGTGAGGAATGCATCGTGGCCAACGGGTGAGACTACCTTCGCCATGGCCAGCAGGTTGCCCAAGTTGCGCGAGAGGTGTTCCTGCTGGTGGTAGGGATAAAGGATGTCCGTGTCAACACCCACGACCATGGTCGGTACCTGCGAGGAACCGAGAGCGCGGTTCAGGCCGCCGCGGCCGCGGCCGATGTCGTGGCGGTTGAGGGCCTCGGTAAGCGTGACGTAGGAACCGGCATCGAAGTGATCCGCCAGCTTCGAGCCCTGGTAATCCAGGTAGGAATTCACAGCGAAGCGCTGGTCGTGCCGGCGGTAGGGCCCCAGCGGTTCTTCGCCGGTTTGGGCTTGGACGCCAAAGCGCTCATCGATTTCCTGCTCGCCGCGATACGTCAAGTGCGCGATGCGCCGCGCCGCCGCCAGGCCCTCGCGGGGACGCTGAGAGGAGGAATAATAGTCGCCGCCGTGCCAGAAGGGATCGCGTTCAATCGCGGAAATCTGCGCCGACTGGATACCAATCTGCCACGCGGAGGCGCGCGCGGAGACGGCAATAACGCACGCGGCATCGACCGCATCCGGGTACATCAGCGTCCATTCCAAGGTGCGCGCTCCACCCATGGAACCACCGATGATCGCATGCACGCGCGTTATCCCCAGCTCTTCTAGCGCCTTTTTCTCCGCGGCCACCAAATCGCGAATGGATAGCGCCGGAAAGCGCGATCCCCAACTGCGGCCATCCGCATGCGGGGAGGAGGGGCCGGTGGAGCCATTGCAGCCGCCGAGTGCGTTCATGGCGATAACGCACCACTTCGTCGTATCCAGCGCCTTGCCTGGGCCAATGAGATCACACCACCACTCGGCCACATCGGCATTGCCGGTCAGCGCGTGTTCCACCAAAATGACGTTATTTCCGCCGTGCGGATCGCCGAGGAAATGGCCGAAGCGGTGGTAGGCGATGTGGGCATCGGAAAGCGTGGCGCCTGCTTCGGTGCGAAAATCGCCGATACTTATACAGCTCATGCCAGTGCTTTAAATCCCAGTTCGAGGTCAGCAATGATGTCGTCGATATCTTCAATGCCCACGGACAAACGGATGGTGGACTGCGCAATACCCGCCGCGGCCAGGGCGGCATCATCGGATTGCGAGTGCGTGGTGGTCGCCGGGTGAACCGCCAGCGAGCGGGTATCGCCGATATTGGCGAGGTTGGAGTGGAGTTTCAGGGCATCGATAAACGCCCATGCTTCCTCGCGCCCGCCGTCAATATCGAAGGACAGCACGGAGCCGGTATAGGAGTAACCCAGCTTCTCCTTAATCTTCTTATACGGCGAGGAATCCAGGCCGGCGTAGTTGACCTTCGTCACCTTGGCGTGGCCTTCCAGGTACTCGGCCACGGCCTGGGCGTTGGCATTGTGCTTGTCGATGCGCAGCCCTACCGTCTCAATGCCATTGAGCGTCAGCCATGCATTGAATGGGGAAATGGCGGCGCCGGTATCGCGCAGCAGGCCGGCGCGGGCCTTGAGTGCAAAGGCGGGGGCGCCGAGGTCGGCGTATTTTAGGCCGTGGTAGGCCTCGTCCGGGGTGACGAAGTAGGGGAATACTGGCTTGCCGTCGCGCTCGACGGTCCAGTCGAAGGAGCCGCCATCGATAATCGCGCCGCCCACCGCGGAACCGTTGCCGGTGTAGAACTTCGTGGTCGAAACCACGACGATGTCCGCACCCAAGTCGAGCGGGCGGGCCAGCGCCGCGGTGGCGATGGTGTTATCCACGATGAGCGGGACCTGGTTAGTGTGGGCCACCTCGGCGATGGCTGGGATGTCGAGGACATCGGCTACCGGGTTGCCAAAGGTCTCGCCGTAAAAGGCCTTGGTATTAGGCTGCACGGCGTCCTGCCAGGACTGAGGATCGTCCGGGTTTTCGACGAGGGTGACGTCGATGCCAAGCCGCTTGAGGGTGACGGTAAAGAGGGTGGAGGTGCCGCCGTAGAGGCGCGGGGAGGTGACGATGTGATCGCCTGCCGAGGCGAGGTTGAAAATGGCCGCGGTCTCTGCGGCCTGGCCGGAGGCAAAGGCCACGGCGGCCACACCGCCTTCAAGGGAGGCCAGGCGCTCTTCCAGCGCATCCTGCGTTGGGTTGGTCAGGCGGGTGTAGATGGGGCCTGCATCGGAGAGGTTAAAGCGGTTGGCCGCGTGCTCGGCGTCATCAAAGACGTACGAGGTAGTTTGGTAAATCGGCACGTTGCGGGAGTTGTGCGCGCCGTCGAGGTTTTGGCCTGCGTGAACGGAGCGGGTAGCGAAGGACCAGTCTGCGTTGGAGTTATCGTATTTCGTCGTCATGCCACGCAAGACTAGACCAAGCGGTATGTAACGTACAGCACCCTGGCGCGAAACCGCAGGGTAGTCGGAGAATAAAAATAGACTAAGCGGTAAATTAATCGCTTGGGCTTAGCCGCTTATAGCCCTGTACTCCGGCTTTGGTGAGCATGGTGTCGAAGGCGGGGCGGCCGACATCGGAAAGCGCGGCGTCATGGATGGGCATCGTGATCGCGGCGCCGCTGCTCGCAGGCTTCGGGAAGCTGCCCAGCCTAACTACTGCGGGTCTTTGGTGTCCTTGCGGCGAAATAGGTACCAGATTCCGAGGATCGCGCCGAAGAGCAGGATTGCCGAGGCGATAAAGACCATGGCGACCACCATCGTGCGGTGCGGATCGTTTAAGAAAATCATGCAGACGATGGCGGCGAGGAAGATCGCGGCGAAGAACGTGATGAGCCAATTGCGCTTGGTGTGCTCTGCGAATGTCATGCATTAATTGTTACGGAAAAACCGGGGGTAAACAAGCTGGGTGGGCATTCTGGGGGCGGAACCCGGCTATATGGTGCACCGATTTTTCCAATAGTGACCGCGTGCGGTCCGTCTAATGAGGGTGAATGGGGGTAGAGGTGCTCCGTTCGACTATTTAACACCGCTTTGCCCGTTCATAATGATGTATGTCGAACTCTCTACAACTGTGAAAGGGACACTTTATGGCCACCACCACGACTGGGGTTGAAGACCGGAAGAAACCGGTCCTCAAGGTGAGCAACGTGTGGGTGCAGGGCATCGCCCTCGTGATGATCTTTGGCTTCTTGGTCATGGGATTCTTGGCGTACCGCACCTATGACGCATCCATGCCGTTGCCGGAAAAGATTGTCTCCGAATCCACGGGCGAAACGGTCCTCACCAAGGACGAAATCACTAACGGCCAGGCGCTGTACCAGGCCCGCGGCCTGCAGCAATACGGCTCCGTGCTGGGGCACGGCGCCTACTTGGGCCCAGACTATACGGCGGAGTACCTGCGCCGCGCCCTCGACCATGCCCGTGAGGAAAACGACGCGAATGGTATGCCCGATTTCGTTGATTCCTCCGCCACTCCCGAAGAAGCCGTGGTAGAAGAATTCCGCACCAACCGCTATGACGAAGAAACGGGCGTACTGGAGTGGACCGATAACCAGATTTCGGCATTCGAGGCCAATAAGGACTACTACGCGCAGTACTTTGGCCCGGATTCCCACAACAGTGGCTTGCCGTCGGACTTTATTACCGATGAGCAAGACATCAATAACCTCGTCGGTTTCTTCGGCTGGACCGCGTGGGCTTCGGCGGCAGAGCGTCCGGGCCAGGACTATTCCTATACCAATAACTGGCCAGCGGAATCGCGCGTGGACAACGGCCCGACCGCGGACCTCGTGGTGTGGTCGGTGCTCTCGCTCATCGCGCTCATCGGCGGTACCGGCCTGATCTTTGCCATTTACGGCCGGTGGTCCAAGTCCATCGGTTGGCATTCGGAAGAAGCGCCGAACCTGGACTTTAAGCAACCGGGCGAGGTCGGGCTGACTAAGTCGCAAAAGGTGGTGGCCTGGTTCGTCCTAGTCATTGCGTTGCTGTTCTTGATTCAGGCGCTGCTGGGTGCGGCCAGCCAGCACTATCGCACGGAGCTAACCGGCTTCTTTGGCATACCGCTGCAAGAAATCCTCCCCTATAACGTCTCGCGCACCTGGCACGTGCAGCTCTCCCTCCTGTGGACCGCCGGCGGGCTCTTGGCAGCCGGTATCTTCCTGGCCTCGTTCGTGGGTAAGAAGGAACCGAAGAAGCAGAATTGGCTCGTATGGTTCCTGCTCGGCGCCATCGCGGTCGTGGTCTTTGGTTCCATGGCCTTTGAATGGCTTTCCACCATGGGCTACATCGAAGAGGGCACGCTCTTTTCTCAGCAGTGGGAGTATCTGGACCTGCCGCGCTTCTTCCAGGTGCTGCTGACCATCGGCATGTTCGTGTGGATTGGCATCATCTACCGCCAGCTGCGCGGCCGCCTGAAAAATGAACACAAGTCCAATATGCCGTGGCTCTTCTTCTACGCCGGCCTGGCCATCCCAGCGTTCTACGCGGTGGGCAACCTGGCGGGATCGGAAACCCACATCTCCGTCGCTGAGTTCTGGCGCTTCTGGGTGGTTCACCTGTGGGTGGAGGACTTCCTCGAGCTATTTACCACCGTCATGGTGGCCTACGTCTTCGTCCTGCTCGGCGTGGTCCGCGAAAAGATCGCCCTAGGCATCATCTTCTTGGACGTCATCCTCTATTCCACCGGTGGCGTGCTGGGCACGATGCACCACCTGTACTTCTCGGGCACCCCGGTCGAGCACATGGCCCTGGGCGCATTCTTCTCGGCCGCCGAGGTCGTGCCGCTGACCCTGTTGACCGTTGAAGCATGGACCTTCATGCAGCTGGGCTCCCGCCAGCGCGCCTCGGGCGAGCGCCCCTTCCCGCACCGCTGGGCGGTCATGTTCCTCGTCTCCGTCGGTTTCTGGAACTTCTTGGGCGCGGGCATCTTCGGCTTCCTCGTCAACCTGCCCATCGTCTCCTACTACGAAATCGGCACGGCGCTTACCGCCAACCACGCACACGGCGCGATGATGGGCGTCTACGGATTCCTCGCCGTGGGCCTGTCGGTCTTTGCGCTGCGCTACCTCATCCCCAAGGACAAGTGGTCCGATAAGGCCATGGGCTGGGCTTTCTGGCTGCAAAACCTGGGCCTGCTGTGGATGGTGGTCATTTCGCTCCTGCCGCTTGGCATCATGCAGCTCTACGAATCCGTCGGATCGGGCTACGTGGAAGCGCGGTCGCTGGGCTATATCACCCAGCCCGGCAACTTCATCATGGAATGGCTGCGCCTGCCTGGCGATGTCATGTTCCTCCTCGGCGTCCTGCCCTTCCTCTGGATGGCGCTGCGCGGCGTGCTTTACAAAAAGGAGATCCCAACGGTGGAGGAACACCCAACCAACCCGCTGTTTAGCATCATCACCCCGGACGAGGACGACCACGCGGGCGAGGTCCCCGTGGGCTCCTCGGTGGGGCTGGTTTCGGGCGGCAAGGGGCGCGTCGACAAGCGCAGCTCCACGGGCCGGCGCTACGGGTACATCGATGAGCGCGGTGCCTTCGTTGAGGAGGAAGATCCCGATGCCGAGCGCGGCGATTCCGCCACCGCGCCGCGCCAGGAATTTGAATCGCGCACCAAGTGGGGCGGTACCTACCGCTCGGATAAGAAGGACGACTAATGCCGGGTGCATTTACCGTACTATCCGCGTGCTACGGGCTTTTCCTGCTCGCAGTGGCCTGGGTATTCGACTTGCTCGCGCAACAAACCGCCAACCGCACCATGTCCAACCAATCCGGCACGTTCCGGTACTTGGAAGACCACGATGCTTGGCGATGCCCCGAAGATCACTGGCTCTGGCCCTCCAGCTTCGACCCGGAAAACCGCGTCATGCGCTACCGTGCGAACCCGACCGTGTGCAATACCTGCCCAGTCAAGCAACAGTGCACGGTCTCGCACCATGGCCGGGAGGTCACGCGCCAATTGGACCCGTGGCCGCACTCGGATTCGGGGCGCTTCCACCGCGGCATCGCGCTGGCGGTCGCGGCGATGGGCTACCTGCTGCCGCTGGCCTCGCTGATTAGCTATCATTCGCCCTCGGAGGTGGCGTTGACGCTGGCCACGGTACTCATCATCACCGGGTTCGGCGTGTACCCGCTGGCCCGGCACCTGTGGAATACTCCCTCGAACGCGCCGCAGCTGGTGGTGCCGGAGATGGATAACCACGAGGCGGAATTGGCAGCGCAGGTTGACCGCTATGGTTCGAAGTACGGAAAATCCACGCGCTATCGCTCGGTGCGTCAAGAACTGGAAGGGGAAGTCTAAGTGTCCGCTCCCGTATTCTGGCCGATCGTCATCGGCATCATCATCGCCCTCATCGGGGTATTTTTGTCCTACTCGCTCAAGGTGATTAAGCAGTACGAGCGGGGCGTGACCTTCCGCTTTGGCCACCTGCGGCCGATGCTGGAGCCGGGGCTGCATTTCTTGCTGCCGGGCATCGATAAGCTGGAGCGCGTGGATTTGCGTGTGGTGACGCTGACGATTCCGCCGCAGGAAATCATCACTAAGGATAACGTGTCCGTGCGCGTGAATGCGGTGGTCATGTTCGAGGTCACCGATTCGAGCAAGGCGGTCCTCGAGGTCGAAAACTACGCCGTGGCCACCTCGCAGATTGCCCAGACCACCCTGCGTTCGCTCTTGGGGCGGGCGAGCCTCGATGACCTGTTGGCCCACCGCGAGGAGCTCAACGAGGACCTGGCGGCGATCATCAACGGCCAAACTGAACGGTGGGGCGTGCTGACCCGCATCGTAGAGATTAAGGACGTTGAGATCCCAGAGATGATGCAGCGCGCCCTGGCGCGCGAGGCGGAGGCGGAGCGCGAGCGCCGCGCCAAGGTTATTTCGGCCCACGGTGAGCTGCAGTCCTCCCGCGAGCTGCGCGAGGCCGCCGAGGAGCTGGGCAAGGCTCCGGCGGCGCTGCAGCTGCGCTACCTACAAACGGTGCTGGAGCTCGGCGCGGACCAAAACTCCACCATCGTTTTTCCGCTGCCCATAGACATCATGGGTGGCTTCATGGAAAACCTGGGCACCTTTAATAAGGGGTTCAAGGAATTCAGCGAGAACTTCTCGCAGGTGGTAAATACGGAAAAGCCTGCGGACTAGGCATTTAAGAATGCGGCCCCTGCCCAGCGGAGGGGCCGTTTTTCTGTGCCTCGCGAAGCTGCGCGATGGCCTGCGAATTTTGCTTAATATCATTGGAATTACGCGCGACCTGCACGATTAAATAAATGACACCGGCTATAAGTCCGATGTAGATAGCTAGCGGGATGAGCATGAGCAGAAGTTCGAGCGGGCCAAGCGTCATTCTTACGCCTTTCTGTGCGGGGGTATTTGATTTCAGGCTAACACTCGCGCAGGGCTGCGGCGACTGCGCTCAGGCTGTGGCGCAGGTCGTCATCGCTTAGGTGGCCAAAGCCTAAAACGACGCCGTCTTCGGCGTCCACTCCGCCCCAGTATTCGCGCAGCGGGGTCAGCTTGATGCCGCGGGCGGCGGCGCGCGGGACGATGGCCGGATCGCAGAGCAAAACCGCGTGCAGGCCGCCGTTGATGGGCAGCAGGCGCGCGCCGGGGAGAGTGCCCAGGGCATCGGCCACGAGGTCGCGGCGGCGCTTATAGGTCCGGCGCATGCGGCCGGTGTGGCGCCGCAGCGCCCCGCTTGCCAGGTAATGGGCGAGCGCGGCCTGTGGGATGGTGCCGACCGGCTGGCCAAAGATTTCGCGCTGCTTGTCGATGCCCCCGCGCAGCCCATCCGGGACCACCACATAGCCGCAGGCGATGGACGGCGAAATGACGGTGGAAAACGTACCTAGCAACACGGTGCGCTCTGGGGCGAGCGCGGCGAGCGCGGGCAGCGGTTGACCCACGTAGCGCAGCTCGGAATCGAAGTCATCCTCGATGAGTAAAGCGCCATGCTGGCGGGCCCAGGCGACGAGTTCGGCGCGGCGTTCGGCCGGCAGCGAGGCGCCATACGGGTACTGGTGGCTTGGGGTGACAATGAGCGCGTCGAGGTCGGTATCGGGAACGGTAACGCCATCGGCATCGGTGGGCACGTTCACCAACTCATGGCCAAGCGCCTGCGGGATGCGGCGCAGGCTGGGGTAGCCGGGCGATTCGACACCGACGCGCAGCGCGGTACCGAGCGTGCGCAGCACTAAGGCTAGGCCATCGCGGGCACCGGCGGTAACGACGATGCGGCGCGGATCCACCCGCAGCCCGCGCATGTGGCGCAGGTGGTTGGCTATGTGGTGGGGGAGTGGAGGGGCATCGGAAAGCGGCTGGGCGGCGGCATCGCGCCAGGCGGCGCGCCATTCGGGGGTGATGATGCCGGCGGTATCGGGCAGGCCGGGCGTCAATTCCAGCAGGTCGGGTGTGGGAGCGGGCTGCGGCGCGGGCTCGGGGCGCGGCGGCGGGCTGTGGGGCAGGCGGGGGTTGATGACGGTGCCGGAACCAACCTCAGCGCTGAGGTAGCCCTCGGCGGTGAGCTGCTCATACGCAGTAACGACGCTGCCGCGGGAGACGCCGAGCTGGGTGGCCAGCGCGCGGGTGGAGGGGACGGGTTCGCCGGGCAGCAGGGCGCCGGAGGTGACATCGGCGCGCACGGCGGCGGCGATTTGGACCGGCAGGGCGCGCGTATCGGCGGGGTCGAGGCGCAGGGGCATAAGAACAGTATAAGTGGTACAACCCAACACGCGGGAAATGGTTCTTTACTTGTACCACTTGGGCAGGGCAGTATAGAGCGCATGACCGAAAACATTGCGACCACGCGCGTGAAACGTGGACTAGCTGACATGCTCAAGGGCGGCGTCATTATGGACGTCGTGACCCCGGAACAGGCGCGCATCGCCGAGGATGCGGGCGCGAGCGCCGTCATGGCACTTGAGCGCGTGCCTGCCGATATCCGCGCCCAGGGCGGCGTGGCCCGCATGTCCGATCCGGAGCTTATCGAGGGCATCGTCGACGCCGTATCCATCCCCGTGATGGCGAAGGCGCGCATTGGTCACTTCGTCGAGGCGCAGATTCTGGGCGAGCTCGGCGTGGATTTCATCGACGAGTCCGAGGTGCTCAGCCCCGCCGATTACGTCAACCACATCAATAAGTGGGACTTCGATGTGCCATTCGTGTGCGGTGCGACCAACCTGGGCGAGGCCCTGCGCCGCATTACCGAGGGCGCGGCCATGATTCGCTCCAAGGGCGAGGCCGGCACCGGCGATGTCTCCGAGGCCGTCAAGCATCTGCGCACCATTCGCGCGGAAATCGCCCGCCTGCAGCACCTCGACCGCGACGAGCTGTACGTCGCCGCCAAGGAACTCCAGGCGCCGTACGACCTGGTTGCGGAGGTTGCGGAGACCGGTAAGCTGCCGGTCGTCCTCTTCGTTGCCGGTGGCGTGGCCACGCCTGCCGATGCCGCCCTCGTCCGCCAGATGGGTGCCGAAGGCGTCTTCGTGGGCTCCGGCATCTTCAAATCCGGTAACCCATCGGCGCGCGCGGAGGCCATCGTGAAGGCCGCCACGCTTTACGATGACCCCGCCGAGCTCGCCAAGCTCTCCCGCGGCTTGGGCGAGGCCATGGTCGGCATCAATGTCGGCGATGTGCCGGCACCGCACCGCCTAGCCGAGCGCGGCTGGTAATCGCGTGGTCATGCCACAAGAAGCTAGCGCCACGATCGGGGTGCTCGCGCTGCAGGGCGGCGTGGAAGAGCACCTGCGCATCCTTGAAGGCCTGGGGGCGGACACGCGCCGGGTGCGCGTGCCGCACGACCTCGAGGGGCTGGATGGGCTGGTGATCCCGGGCGGGGAGTCGAGTGTCATCGACAAGCTCGCCCGCACCTTCGGCGTGGCCGATCCACTGCGGGCGGCTGTAGCCGCAGGCCTTCCCGTGCTCGCCACCTGCGCCGGGCTGATTTATTGCGCCCGCGAGCTGGATAACCCCTCGCCGGGCCAGCAGACCCTGGGGCTGCTCGATATCACCGTGCGGCGCAATGCCTTTGGCAACCAGCGCTTTTCCGCCGAGCGCACCGTGCCGGTCGCGGTCGGGGAAGAAACGCTGCCCATCGAGGCCAGCTTTATCCGCGCCCCGCTGGTCACCCGTGTGGGCGAGGGCGTGGAGGTCATCGCGACCGTGCCGCACGACGGCGCGGAGGAGGCGGTCGTGGGCGTGCGCCACGGCACCGTCACCGCTTTGAGCTTTCACCCGGAAGAAAACGATGAGGCGCGCGTGCATGCCGCCTGGCTGGCCAGTATCCGCTAGGTGCCGGATAGGCCGCGGCGCTTGAGCAGCGGCGCGACGTCCTTATCGCGGCCGCGGAAGTCGCGGTAGGCCGCGCCGAAATCGCGGGAGGCGCCGCGGGAGAGGATGAGGTCCCGGAACTTTTGTCCTGCGGCGCGCAGATCGCTTTGCTCCTTGAACCACTCAAAACCATCGGCATCGAGTGCCTCCGCCCACAGGTAGGAATAGTAGCCCGCGGAGTAGCCACCGGCGAAGATGTGGTTGAAGTACGTCGAGCGATAGCGCGGGGCGATGTGCGGGTTATCCAGGCCCACCGCGCGCAGGGCCTCCTCCTCGAATGAGTCCACCGCCTCCGAGGTAGCATCCAGCGCTGCGGCATCCTTGGCGCTGAGCGAATGCCACGCCAAGTCGATAATGGAGGCCGCCAAGTACTCCGAGGTGGCAAAGCCCTGGCCAAATTCGGAGGCGGCGGTTACGGCATCGAGCAGCTCATCGGAGATCGGATCGCCGGTATCGACGTGGCGCGCGTACTGCTTGACCAGCGATTTATCCAGCGCCCAGTTCTCATTGATCTGCGAGGGGAATTCCACCCAGTCGCGCGGGACGTTGGTGCCGGCGAAGGTGGGGTAGTGGACATCGGAAAGCAGCCCATGCAAGGCATGGCCGAATTCGTGGAAGAGGGTGTGCACCTCGTCCAGGCTCAGCAGGGGCTGGGAACCATCGGCGGGCTTGGTAATGCCCAGCACGTTGACGATGACCGGCTTGCGCTCCAGCAGGCCCGATTGGCCCACGAACTGGCTCATCCACGCGCCACCGCGCTTGGTGGGGCGACCGAAGTAATCCGTGAGCAGCAGGCCGATTCCCTTATCTCCGTGCTCGCCCTGTTCTTTGTGTTCGACATCCTTGTCGAACACCTCCCACACGCGCACGCCCTCGGCATAGCCCTCCAGGTCCTCGCGCGGGATAACGGTAATGCCGTACAGGCGCTCGGCGGCGGCGAATACGCCCTGGGTAAGGACGTTGTCTAGGGGGAAGTACTGGCGCAGCTCTTCCTCGTCGAGCGAGAAGTCGCGGGCGCGGACCTTGGATTCCCAGTAGGGCCAGTCGGCGGCGTGGAAGTCTTGCTCGTTGAGCGTGGCTTCCTCGGCTAATAGCTTGTGTTCGCCGGCGGCATTGGCCGCGGCCGCGGGGGCGAGGTCTGCGAGCATGTCGCGCGCGGCATCGGCGCTGCCAGCGGTTTCTTCCGCGATGACGTAATCGGCGTGGGAGGCATAGCCCAGCAGCTCGGCGCGTTCGGCGCGCAGCTGGACGGCCTCGATAAGCCCTGGAATGTTGTTCTCGGAGCCCCTGCTTGCCGATGCCGCATAGAGCTTTCTGCGCGCCCCCTCCTGCGCCAGCCGGGACTGCTCCGATTGTACGGTGGGCAGCTCGAGCGGGATGACATAGCCTTCGCGGCCTAGGGCCTTGGCATCCGCCTTGGCTGAGGCGATGCGCTCCGGCGGCAGCCCCTCGAGCTCTTCCTCCGTGAACTCGACGGCGCGCTCGCGCGTGGAGGCCATGAGATTGCGGCCGAATTCCTCCGAGAGGGCGGAGAGGCGCTGGTTGATATCGGAGAGGCGGGCCTTGCCGGCGGCATCGAGATCCGCTCCCTGGCGCGCAAAGGTGCGCAGCAGGTGTTCGTGCAGGCGCGCGCCCTCCTCATCGCCGGCGGGTGGGGTGGCGTCCTTGATGCGCTGGTAGAGCTTTTCGTCCTGGTACATCGCATCGTAATGGGCGGACAGGCGCGGATAGATATCGGCGGCGATTACTTCCATCTCATCGGTGACGTCCGTGCCAGAAAGGTTGCCAAAGATCGCCATGACGCGGTCGAGGTCCTGGCCGGATCGCTCGAGGGCCTCCACGGTGTTTTCCCACGTGGGGACGGCGGTGTTTTCGGTAATGGCGGCAAGCTCGGCGTCGTGGCGCGCGAGCGCTTCGTCGAAGGCGGGGCGGTAGTGCTCGACCTTAATCTCCGCAAACGGCGGGAGTTGGTAGGGCAACGATGAAGGGTGGAGTAATGGATTAGTCATAAATGACCAATGTACCCATTAACTCCACCCTGTGTGATGGTATTCACTAAGATTGCTAGCCCACGGGAACGAGCTCCGCGTCTTCATCCTGCTTCTTTGGCGCGGTGGTCTTGCGCTTTCCGGTATTCATCAAGATGATGTCTAGTACGAGGAATGCGGCAAGGGTAATGCCCAAAAGTGGCATAAATACACCGATGGTGGCGGCAAAGAGCGCTCCTAGGCCGGTGGTGGCCCAGGAGAAGTGCCGCTTGGAGCCAGGTGCAAATTGCGGCCGACGCTTCCACCACATGTAGTAGCCCAGCACCACCATGGCGGCGATGGCGAGGCCGAGTGCGAAGAGGGCAATCTGCAGCGGCAGGCCAAACATGATGCCCATGTGCAGGTAGATGCCCCAGCTGCTGAGCTTGCTAAACAGCGGCAGCTCAGAGAATGGAAGGCGGTCGATGACCTCGCCGGTGGAACCGTCGACGGAGACCTCGTCGGAGGTATAGCGCCACTCGACCCAGCGCTCGCTGACCTTCCACCCCGAGTCGGTGTCTTCCGGCGCGTACAGGCGCAGCGGGCCGGTTAGGCCTTCCGCGCGGCCGGTGGCATAGACGCGCTCGGCCTGCTCGGCGATGACCGCCGGCTCCAGTGCCTCGCCCGCAGCTTCCGCATCCCCACCGTGAGCGCCGTGGGCGCCGTGGCCTTCGTGCCCGGCGTGGGCATCGTGTGCGGCATCGGCGGAGGAATCGGTGGTAAGCGCGGTTTCTACCGGCGTGGCCTTCCAGTTCATTTTCTCCACCACGGAATTGACGTTCCCGCCGGCCAGCTGGGACCAGGTGATGCCGGTGGCAGACAGGCCAATGAGCCCGATGAAAATCCAAGCGCCCATCGTGGAGTGCAGGCGGGTGGCCTTCCAGCGTTTGGAGCGCTGCGGCTGGTTCTTTAGCGGCGCGGCAGCCTTCTTAGGCCGGCGGCGAATCCACCACATGTAAAGGCCGCCGCAGGCCAGGACCCACAGCCAGGAGGCGGCTAGCTCGGAATAGAGCTCGCCCGGCTGGCCCAGGTGGAAGCTTTCATGCAGCGAGGAGATCCAGCGGCGCAGCGGCATTTCGCCCAGGCCAGAATAGGTGGGGTAGTCACCAATGACCTCGCCATCGGCCGGATTAATAAACACGGTGCGCTGCAGGCTCTCGTCGATGCCCGGATCCGCCACCAGCACGCGCGTGGAGTCCTTCGCCGATTCTGCCGGCCACACCTGGGAGACCGGCATTTCCGGGTGCTCCTTTTGGGCAGCGCTGATTTGGTCCTCCAGGCTTACCGGGTTATTTACTTCCTCGACGGTCATGACGTCGCGGTAAGCAAAATTTTCCAGGGTGGGCGCCAGTGCGTAGAGGCAGCCGGTCAATGCCGCGATCAGGATAAAGGGGCCGACGAACATGCCGCCGTAGAAGTGTATGCGTTGGATGAAGGAACGCAGAGCCGTCCGACTCATAAAATAGTTCTCTTTCGTGCTTAGTGGTCAGTTGCATGGGTGCTGATATCAACTGCACTAATAGTCGGAACTTAGGCAACCCTGGTTCCCGGAAGGTGAAAAATTTTTTCAGTTGTGTGAAAACGAGGGGGGCGAAAACGACGACACCGCGCGCCCTGCAAAGGGAACGCGCGGTGAAATCTAGCTGGTGAAGAAAGCTCTTACTTCTTCAGGCCGTCGATGATCTCGTTGAACTGTGCGACGGGGCGCATGACAGCGGAGGTCTTCTCGTCGTTGGGCCAGTAGTAGCCGCCGAGGTCGGCGGGCTCACCCTGGGCATCGATAAGAGCCTGGGAGATTTCATCGGCCTTGCCAGAAAGCTCGGAGGCGACGTCCTTGAAGGCGGCCGCGAGATCGGCATCCTCGGTCTGGTTAGCCAGCTCCTCGGCCCAGAAGGTGGCCAGGAAGAAGTGGGAACCGCGGTTGTCGTTCTCGCCCACCTTGCGGGATGGGGACTTGCCCTCATTGAGCAAGCGCTCGGTGGCCTTGTCCAGGGTGGTGGCCAGCACGCCGGCCTTTTCGTTGCCGTTGGTCTGGTTCTCGTGGCGGAAGGACTCGGCCAGCGCCAGGAACTCACCGAGGGAATCCCAGCGCAGGTGGTTTTCTTCCTGCACCTGCTGGACGTGCTTCGGGGCGGAGCCGCCGGCACCGGTCTCGAAGAGGCCGCCGCCTGCCATCAGTGGAACCACGGACAGCATCTTTGCGGAGGTGCCCAGCTCGAGGATGGGGAAGAGGTCCGTGTTGTAGTCACGCAGCACGTTACCGGTCACGGAGATGGTGTCCTCGCCGCGGCGGATGCGCTCGATGGAGGTCTTGGTAGCGGTGACCGGATCCTGGCTCTCGATGTCCAAGCCCTCGGTGTCGTGGTCGTTCAGGTACTTTTCCACCAGGGACTGGATATTGCGGTCGTGGCCGCGCTCTGGGTCGAGCCAGAAGATGGTCTTCATGCCGGACAGGCGGGCGCGGTTAACGGCGAGCTTGACCCAATCCTGGATCGGCTCGTCCTTGGTCTGGCAGGCGCGCCAGATATCGCCGGCCTCGACGTCGTGCTCGATGAGCACCTCGCCCTTGGAATTGCGGACCTCAACGGTGCCGGCAGCGGGCACCTTGAAGGTCTTGTTGTGGGAGCCGTACTCCTCGGCCTTCTTGGCCATCAGGCCGACGTTCGGAACGGTACCCATGGTGGTGGGGTCGAAGGCGCCGTTTTCCTTGCAGTCCTCGATGACGGCCTGGTACACGCCGGCGTAGGAGGAATCCGGGATGACGGCGAGGGTGTCTTGCTCCTCGTCGTTCTTATTCCACATGTGGCCGGAGGTGCGGATCATTGCCGGCATGGAGGCGTCAATAATGACATCGGAAGGCACGTGCAGGTTGGTGATGCCCTTGTGGGAATTGACCATGGCGAGATCGGGGCCATCGGCAAGCGCGGATTCGAAGGCCGCCTTGATCTCCTCGCCATTGTCGAGCTTGTCCAGGCCCTCCAGGATGGAGCCCAAGCCGTTCTCGCCGTTGAGGCCGGCGGAGATGAGCTCGTCGCCGTACTTATCAAAGACATCGGCGAAGTAGGTGCGCACGACGTGGCCGAAGAGGATGGGGTCAGAGACCTTCATCATGGTGGCCTTCAGGTGGGTGGAGAAGAGCACGCCCTCTTCCTTGGCGCGCTTGACCTGCTGGAGCAGGAACTCATCGAGGGCCTTGGCGGACATGAAGGTGCCGTCGATGACCTCGTCCTTAAGTACCGGCAGCTCCGGCAGCAGGGTCTGTTCGCCGTCGGCAGTCTTCAACACGATGGACAGGGTATCTTCCTCAGGGATGATGACGGACTTCTCATTGTGGCGGAAGTCGTTATCGTCCATGGTGGCGACGTTGGTCTTGGAATCCTTGGACCATTCACCCATGCGGTGCGGGTGCTTCTTAACAAAATTCTTCACGGCCTCCGGCGCGCGGCGGTCGGAGTTGCCCTCACGCAGGACGGGGTTAACGGCGGAGCCTTTGACGGAATCGTAGCGGGCCGCGATGTCCTTTTCCTCGTCGGTGGAAGGGTTATCCGGGTAATCAGGCAGATCGTAGCCGGCGGCCTGCAGCTCGGCGATAGCCTTCTTCAGCTGCACCAGGGAAGCCGAGATATTCGGCAGCTTGATGATATTAGCCTCTGGGGTCTTGGCCATCTTGCCCAGCTCAGCCAGGGCGTCTTCCACCTTCTGCTCCTCGGTGAGGCGCTCCGGGAACTGCGCGGCGATGCGGGCAGCCAGGGAAATATCGCGGGTTTCTACGTCAATGCCCGCGGTGGAAGCGAAGGCCTCCACGATGGGCTTGAGGGAGTAGGTCGCCAGAAGCGGCGCCTCATCGGTACGGGTCCACGTAATCTTAGCCATGATTCTCCTATTAAATGTGGGAAAATTTCTTCAGATGACCAGATTACCGATTTTGTCCGCTCCATGTGGAGCGCTCGGTACATTCTGGGGCTGGGTGGCATCGGTCACGGGGCCATGCGCTGGGTAAATCTCTTCACCTGCCCACGCCCTGAACATGCTTTATGCCCAGGTGGGGTGTATCGTCGCCCCTCGTGAAAATTATCGATCAGTTAAGCCCGCGCAGCGCCCACGAACACCGTATTCACCGTCGGCCTTTGCCCCGCCAGACGGAGATTTCTACCGAGCGCCGCACCATCGTCATGGTGGCGATGGCCCTTGGCGCGTTTGCTATCGGTACTACCGAGTTCGTCTCGATGGGCCTGCTGCCGCTGATCGCGGAGGACTTCGGGGTTTCTGAAGATACCGCCTCCACGCTGATTACTACCTACGCGCTCGGCGTGGTGGTCGGCGCGCCGCTGATTGCGGCGTTTACCGGCAAGCTCCCGCGCCGCCGCCTCATCCTCTTGCTCATCGGCTTTTTGGTGGTGGGCAACCTGCTCTCGGTCCTCGCGCCGAATTACTGGGTGCTCATGGTGGCACGCTTCATCGCCGGCATGCCTCACGGCGCGTACTTCTCCGTGGCTAACCTGTCTGCGGCGTCAATGGCCCCTCCCGGCGGGCGCGGCAAGGCTATGGCGTTTGTGGGCATGGGCCTTGCCATCGCCACGGTCATCGGCGTGCCCGCGGCACAGGCTTTGGGGTCCGCGCTGGGTTGGCACGCGGCCTACCTGGTGGTTGTGGTCATCGGCCTTATTACCGCCGTGGCCCTGTTCTTTCTCATGCCGCACATGACGGAGATGAAACAAACGGATATCCGCACCGAGTTCGGCGCCTTTAAAAACAGCCAGGTGTGGCTCACCGTCATCATGGGCGTGGTGGGTTTCGGCGGCATGTTCTCCGTCTATACCTATATCTCCTGGACCATGACCGAGGTCGCGGGCCTGAGCGATAGCCTGATTTGGGTCGTGCTCATGGCCTACGGCATTGGCATGACGATAGGCAATGCCTTTGGCGGCTGGTTGGCGGACCGCAACCTCGAATTCGGCATCATTTTCGCCTTGGCCAGCCTGATCATCATCCTCACGACCTTCTACTTCCTTTCCAGCCACGCCATCCCGGCCACCATTTGCTTTGGCATGGTGGCGTTTATGGGCTCCACGCTGGTTCCCTCCCTGCAGCTGCGCTTGGTCCACGTGGCGGGCGATGCCCAAACCTTATCCGCAGCGCTCAACCAGTCCGCGCTCAATATCGCGAACGCGGCCGGTGCGACCATCGGCGGCATCGTCGTCGGCGCGGGCTTGGGTTACTCTGCTCCGGCGCTGGCGGGCGCCGGCTTGGCGGCCGCGGGTTGCGTTGTGTGGGCGATAACAATGTGGGATAAAAAACGCCTTGCCAATCGCGGCTAGAACTACCACCGCACACGCCTATATTCTGGAGCACCATGAGCCTTACCATCGCTAGCGTCAACGTCAACGGAATCCGCGCCGCGTGCAAGCAGCGCAATGAGAATAACCCCGGCATGAATGCCTGGTTGGAACAGACCCCGGCCGATATCGTGCTGATGCAAGAGGTCCGCGCCACCCCGGACCAAGCCAGAAAGGCCCTGGCACCAGCCCTGGAGGCGGGCTGGCACTTGGAGCTTGCCGATGCCGCCGCTAAGGGCCGCGCCGGAGTAGGCATCCTCTCTCGCACGCCGCTTGCCGATGTCGATATCGGTTTCGGTTCCTTCACCGACGCCGGCCGCTGGATTGCCGCTACCACCCGCGATATCCGCGTGGCCTCGCTGTATCTGCCCTCCGGCGATACCGATTCGCCGAAGCTGGATGAAAAGTACCGCTTCTTGGATGAATTCGATGCCGTGCTGGCAGAAAACGCCGATAAGGACATGGTCATCGGCGGCGACTGGAATATCTGCCACCGCGCCCAAGACTTGAAGAATAATAAGGCCAACGAGAAGAAGGCCGGCCACCTGCCGGAAGAGCGTGCCTTTATGGATCATGTTTTCGGCAGCTTCCCGGATGAGGCGCCGCAGGAGAAAAAGAACCTGGGTGAGTGGCTCGGCGTCGTGGACTACGCGGGCACCACGCCGTGGGAGCCGGCCACCGCGCCGCAGTGGTTCGACGTGGCGCGCCGGCTCCACCCAGAGGCCGATGGACCCTATACCTGGTGGACCTACCGCGGTCAGGCCTTCAATAACGATGCGGGCTGGCGCATCGACTACCAAGCCGCAACTCAGCCGCTACTCGATCGCGCGCGGCGCACCTGGGTGGATAAGGCCCCGACCGTAGAGCAGCGCTGGTCCGATCACTCGCCGCTCCTGGTGGAATACGCCTGATGTCGCCGCTATTTAGCGTCCTGTACGTCATTGGTATTACCGCCGAGTCCATGACCGCTGCGCTATCGGCCGGACGGCAGAAGCTCGATCTCTTCGGCGTGACGATGATCGCCTCCATCACGGCGCTAGGCGGCGGCACCGTCCGCGATATCGTGCTCGCGGATCCGCCGCTGACCTGGGTGGAGCACCCCGTCTATCTGGTCATCGTCATCGCCGCCGCCATCGTCACGGTGGGCATGTCCTTCCTCATGCACTATTTCCGCCACCTCTTCCTCATCCTCGATGCCTTGGGGCTGGCGGTCTTTTCCGTGCTGGGCACCCAGATTGCCGCGCACTTGGGCTACGGCTTCATCATCGCCTCGGTATCCGCGGTCATCTCCGGCGTCTTCGGCGGCGTGTTGCGTGATCTGCTCTCAGACCGCATTCCGCTGGTATTTTCTGGCGAATTTTATGCGGCGATCTCGATCCTCGCGGCCGGACTCTACATGATTCTCCTACGCGCCGGGCTATCGGAGGAACCCACGGCGATCATTACCGCCTTGGTCTGCTTCGCTGCGCGCCTTGCGGCTATCTACTTCAAGACGGGCCTGCCCGTCTTTGAATACCGCGATGGTGAGCAACAGATGGATCCGCGCCTGCGGCTATCGGCGCGCATCGTGCGCGATGGCGCCCGCCGTGCAAAGCGGAAGGCGGGCGCGGCCACCCGCTACGCCAGCCCGATTACCCGGCCGCTGGGCCGCAGCAAGCGCAACGCAAGCGATTTTTCCTCCCCGCTCAGCCTCGAGGAGCTAAATAGCAACCGGATTGCACGGCCGACCGCCCGCTCATCCATTACCCGCCCCAGCGGCAAGCACTCACCTGGGGCGAGGGGAGTGGATGCGCAGCAGCAATGGACCTTCAACAAGGAGGATGTGGGCAGGCAAAGGACCCCCAAGCACAAGCAGTAGTGCTAGTATAAACACGTTAAAAATTTCGAAATCTGCAACGGAGAAAGTTCATGGCTCGCGCAATTATTCCTTTTGTCCTTGGCGCCGTAATCCTCGCCTTGAGCATCTGGTGGTGGACTACTGTCGGACCGTCCTTCGCCTTCCTTGGCCCCATCGTTCTCATGGGTGTCGGCGGTGCCTTCATGGTGACCGGTTTCGCCATCTTCATGGACATCGTCAGCCCCACCTCCCGCAAGGTCTAAGGGGAAAGGTCTGAGATGAAAGCTATCGATCTACTCACGGACATGGCGCAGCGCCCGCTCGATGCGCTCTCCGCATTGCCGGAGCTGAGCAACGAGACCGCCAATGCGCACTTTGGTGATCACCCGAATTCGATCACGTGGCTGCTATGGCACACCGGCCGCATGGCGGACCTGCAGCTTGCGCAACTAACCGGGGAAGAAGAGCTGTGGCAGCGCTACGACCTCGATCTGCCGGATGCCATGGGCTATGGCCAATCGGCGGAGGAAGCGCGTGCGGTGACCACGCAGGACATTGGCAAGCTCCGCAGCTATACCCAGGAAGCATTGGAACAGGTCAAGGCGTATGTGTCCTCGCTGGAGGATGACAACCTCGATGACGTGATCGACACCTCGTGGACGCCGCACGTTACCCGCGGTGTCCGGCTGGTCTCGATTTTTGATGATGCCGCGCAGCATCTTGGGGCGGCCAATCAACAAGCAAAAATGACGGAGTAACATTACCTGACATGACTGATTCCACTGCATCTAATTCCGCATCCCGCGTACTTTCCGGCATTCAGCCCACCGCTGATTCCTATCACTTGGGAAATTACTTGGGAGCGCTCAAGCAGTGGATCGACCTGCAGGAAGGCTACGATGCCTTTTACTTCATCCCGGATCTGCACGCGATTACCGTGGAGCAGAATCCGGAGGAGCTGCGCAACCGCACCATGGCCGGTGCGGCGCAGCTCATTGCGCTGGGCATCGACCCGGAGAAATCCACCCTCTTCGTCCAGTCCCATGTGCCCGCCCATGCGGAGCTGACCTGGGTATTCCAGTGCCTGACCGGCTTCGGTGAGGCCTCCCGCATGACGCAGTTCAAGGATAAATCCGCCAAGCGCGGCGCCGATCGCACTTCGGTGGGCCTTTTTACCTACCCCATCCTGATGGCCGCCGATATCCTGCTGTATTCGCCGGATTACGTGCCAGTGGGCGAGGACCAGCGCCAGCACTTGGAGCTCACCCGCAATCTGGCTGAGCGCTTCAACAATAAATACGGCGAGACCTTCCACGTGCCGGAGCCGTTCATTCCAGAGGGCGCGGCGAAGATCTATGACCTGCAGGACCCGACGTCCAAGATGTCTAAGTCCGGCCCCAACCCCAAGGGCTTGGTCAACCTGCTCGACGCCCCGAAGACCTCTGCCAAGCGCATTAAGTCCGCCGTGACCGATGACCTGGGCTCGGTCGCCTTCGACCGGGAAAACCAGCCGGGCGTATCGAACCTGCTGGTCATCCAGTCCGCGCTGACCGGCGAGTCCATCGACTCCTTGGTGGAAAAGTACGCCGGCAAGGGCTACGGGCACCTGAAGGTGGATACCGCGGAGGCGCTCGAGGCCTTTACCACCCCGCTCAAGCAGCGCTATGACGAGCTCATGGCGGATCGCGGCGAGCTGGAGCGCATCTTGGAGCGCGGCGCCCAGACCGCACAGGAAGTAGCGCAGCCGCTTGTCGATGCCGTCTATGAAAAAGTCGGCTTCCTTCCTCGCCCGCGCAGGTAGTAGGTACCCCTTAACCCACCCCACCGAGGGACAAGTGGGTGTTTGCCAGCTACGCTATACGGGATAAGCGCTGTGCGAACAAGAAGGGAAGCACGTGTCCACCACCACGCAATCCTCCTCTAAGAAGACGGACCACTACGGCATCGAGCGTGCGAACGCCGATGATCCGGGAGCGATAGATAAGGTACGGCGTAAATCGCCCTTTGTTGACCACCTCATGCGCATGCAGGAGCGCTATGCCGCAGAAGGCGGCAACCAGTTTTCTGCTGGCATTACCTATTACTCGGTCCTGTCCATCTTCCCGTTGGCGATGCTGCTGGTGGCCACCATCGCCGCTGTCCTTGCTAACCGTGAGGACCTGCTCAATGACTTGCAGTCCTATATCACCGACTCCATTGACGGGAACCTCAGCGAGTCGGTCAATGAGATTTTGGATACGGCCATCGACCAGCGCGGCGCCATGTTCGGTATTGGTGGTTTGACTACTCTGTGGTCCGGACTGGGGTGGATGAACCACCTGCGCATCGGCATTTCTGCCATGTGGGGCATCGATGCTAATGACGGCGGCTCCTTCCTGAAAAAGAAGTTCTCTGACCTTCTGGGGCTTATCGGCCTGATCATTGCCTTTGTCGTCGCCTTCGGCGTGACCGCGGCGGGTTCCTCCGGCCTTACGCAGAAGATATTTGACCTCTTAGGTATCGATTCTTTCCCCGGCATGGGTTATGTCTTCTTCTTCAGTGGCTTGTTGCTGGGACTTATCGCCAACTTCATCGTCATGTGGTGGCTGATTATGATCCTGCCGCGCACGAAGGTGCCTAAGAAGTCCGGCTTTATCGGCGCTGCCATTGGTGCGGTGGCATTCGAGGCCATTAAGCAGCTGTCCACGGTGATTATGTCCTCTGCCACCGGCAGCCCGGCCGGTGCGGTCTTTGGCCCGGTCATCGTCCTGATGATTGTCATGTACCTGGTGTGGCGCGTGGTGCTGTATATCTCCGCATGGACTGCGACGACCGCAGAATCCCTGAAGTATGCGCACCCGCCGGTTCCAGAACCCGCCGTTATTCGCGTGCGCAATGAGGTGCGCGAGGGCGCACCGGCCGGCGCGGTCTTCGGCGTGGGTGCCGCTTTGGGCGCTGCGGCCGTGGGCGTGGCGAAGCTTTTCCGCCGGAAATAAAAATCCTCCCTACGGGGGAGGAGTGCGCCGAGCTATACCTTTAAGATAGGACACTATGAACGCCGATGATATTGCCCCAGACTTCTACGAAAAGTGGGACCTCGACCGCAATGGTGGCGAGGATGAGCTTTCCGTTTTATTGGAAGCAAAAGACATCAAGCTCGGGCAGCAGGGATATAACCAGGATGAGCCGCGGCGCGTCCAGCTGCGCATAGCGGCCAGCATCCTGGGTTCGGCGAAGAAGAGGGCCGAATACGATGAAGCATTGCGCACTGGTCTCCGCCCGACGTGGGGCGAGCTCGGCACGCTGAGCTCGGTGGGGCAGTGGTCGCCGGCGCCGCGCCCGCAACCGAGCTTCCACGATCAACCGCAGGGCCCGGCGCAGGTGCCGGGTTTTGCCCAGCCTAGCCCGTATGCCTCCCCGTACGCGCGCGATCCATTCGCCCAGCATGCCTCGCCGCAGCAGCAGATGGTGCCATCGCCCGCTGCCGCGCCGGCGCCAGTCCAGCACCAAGCGCAGAAACGGCCGTCCCAGGAAACGCGCATCGGCATGGGCATCTTGGACTTTTTCTTGGCCGGCGGCATCAGCAGCGCGGTTGGCGCGGGCGTCGACGAGCTCGCGGATGTGGAAGCGTTGTCCTTTGTTGTTGCCTGCATCGTGATGGTGGTTTACGTCCTGGGCAGCGAGGTATGGATGGGCGCTAGCCCGGCAAAGATTCTTGCCGGCTATACCGTGCGGGACGTGGATACGAAGGAAAAGCTCAGCCTTAGCCAGTCCGCCAAGCGCCAGTGGTGGCGCCTTATCAACGTGATCCCTGGCATTGGGCAATTGGTGGGCATGCTGGGCGCGGTGGTGCACGCGACCACCATCAACGAGGAAAACAACCTGCGCGGTTCCCACGACGATCTCGCAAACGCCGAAGTGGTTAAGAGGAAGCCGCGCAAGTAGAACGCCGCATGGCGCAACTTCGGGCAGATACCTACGATGGTGCGCATGCACGATGCACCATTAATTAGCCCCGAAAATAAGGATTCCGCCGAGAGCGTGGTGGAACAACTTCCAAAGGTATCCCTGTGGGAACCGGTCCGCTCGCAGGCCAGCACCGCGGAGGAATTGAACGCGGATATCCGCGAGCAGTGCGCCCAGCTTGCCGATGACCACCTGGTCTACGCCGAGCTGCAGCTCAACCCTGCGGCTTACTCTTTCGATACGTCCGCAGTCGTACGCGAGGTGGCCGCGGAACGATTCGGAGATCTCGAGGTACGGTTTGTCCTCGAGGCGGCAGAGCCGGCGGCTAATGCCGAGGACTCTGCGGGCATTGCTGGCTACACCCTGCCGGAGGGGAATGCTGCCGCCGCGGCGGAGTTCCGCACGAAGTACCTGCCTACCCAGATCGCGGTGGGCGAGGATTTCGCCGCTACCGAAAGCGCCGCCCAGGCCGGCGTGAACCGTTTGCTGCGACCGGTGAATATGATTGATGATTTCACCGCCGATGTCGATGGAATCCGCCCAGGCAAGGCCTCCGGATGGATCCGTGACCGACACATTCCACTGGTATTTTCGCCCGTGGACGATGTTGAGGAACTCACTGATCACCCGCTGCCGCTGTTACAGCAGCTTGGTTTTACCTGCTCGGTCTCCTCCGGAGATTCCACGCTGAGCAGGCAGTTTCTCGCCTTGAGCGAGACCTTTGGGTACGGACTGGAGGAGTTTTTCGATCTTACCGTGAAGGCGATTGAGAATATTTTCGACACCGAAGAAACAAGGCAGCGTATCCTTGAGACCGTTGTCCTTCCGGCCTACGAGGACCTCTCCGATCCGGAACTTGCCGGCCCCGATACTGAGGAGTCGCTCCAAGATTCCGGGTTCTCAATGAACCTGAATGACAACGCTTCCGAAGAGTAATAGATAGTTAATCTACATAAAGGAGGAAGACATGCCTTCCGCACTATTCGTTGTTACCGCCGCTGATAAGTGGACGCTTGCTGATGGCAGCGCCCGCCCTACCGGTTACTGGGCCGAGGAGCTCATCGCTCCGCACCGCGTGTTTAAGAACGCTGGTTGGGATATCGACTTTGCTACGCCGAACGCAAAGGCACCAGTAGTAGACGAGTACAGCCTCGAGGTATTGTCTGAGGGCGACCGCGCCGAGCAGGAGAACTACCTCGCAGAAATCGGCCCGGACCTGGAAGACCCACTGAACCTGGCCGATGTTAAGGAAGCCGACTACGACCTCGTCTTTTACCCCGGCGGCCACGGCCCGATGGAGGACTTGGCTTATGACCAGGACTCTGCCAAGCTGCTGCAGGAGCGCATCGACTCCGGTCGCGCGCTATCCCTGGTCTGCCACGCACCGGCTGCATTGCTCGCGCTGGACAATGACAACTGGCCACTCAAGGGCTACACCATGACCGGCTTTACCAACGCCGAAGAGGGCGAGGAGACCATCGCCGCTGCCAAGTGGGTTGTTGAGACCCGCCTGCGCGAGCTCGGCGCTGATTTCAAGCAGACCGATCCGATGCAGCCTTATGTCGAGGTTGACCGCAACCTCTACACGGGCCAGAACCCAGCATCCTCTGAGCCTTTGGCACAGCGCATCCTGCGCGACTTTTAATGCGGGCGCTGAAAGCTCTCGCTGCAGGTAGTGCGGTAGTAGGGGCGGCGGCATATATAAAGAGCCGCCGTCCTTATCTACGCAGCGTTGCTCCTGAGCTTCGCAGCCCATTACTGTACCTGCCGCTGCACTTGCTTTCGGGTGATCGATTCGCTCGAACGAGCAGGTTATTTGCCAATATGGACGTGGCACGTCCGAAGTGGCGTCCGGTGGACATCGAAGAGCTATCTTGTTCTTTTGAAGGCCAAGCATTCCGTGCCCGCGTTATTACTCCACGCGGAGATGGAGCGCCAGCCGAGCCACGTCCCGTGGTGATGTGGATTCACGGCGGAGGTCACCTGCTCGGTGGTCCCGCGATGCATGATCCCCAAACTTCGCTCATCGCATCGGAGCTGGGGGCCATCGTCATCGCACCGCGCTATCACAAATCCACGCAGGAACCTTTTCCTGCGGATCTGGAAGAGTGTTATGCCGCTTTGCGCTGGATGCAGGAAAATGGCGAGCTTTTAGGCGCGGATACTTCGCGCATTGCGGTCGCTGGCGATAGCGCCGGCGGTGGCTTGGCCGCAGGCCTTGCCCAGCGCACGGTGGATGAAGGTCATTCCATTCGAGCGCTTGGATTGGTCTATCCAATGCTTGATCACCGCACCATTGTTAAAGAGGGTGCGGTGGGGCAGTTTATTTGTCCTCCGAATTTAAATCGCGGCGCTTGGGATATGTACTTAGGCAAGGACCATTTAGGAACCCCGCTGCCACCGTATGCATCGCCGGCGACGCGTTCGGATCACTCGGGGATGCCGCCCACGTGGATCGGCGTGGGAGACATCGACCTTTTTCATGATGAATCCGTAGCCTTTGCTACCGCACTGCAGAACGCCGGAGTCGAGACCACACTTGATGTGTATGCAGGTGCTTATCACGGCTTCGATCAGGTACGCCCGCGTGCGCCCCAGTCGCGCAGAATGCTGGCAGATCTTATCGAGCACCTCGGTTCTCACCTCTAGCCGCACTTTATGTGGCGCGAAGTGTAGGTGAAAATGCAGCAACCGCCCCAGTCTGACGCGGGCTTGTTTTAGGGACCGGTAAGGCGGTACCAGGTACCGGGGTGGCGGTAGCCGCCCGGTAGCCGGTTTT